>NZ_JBNPOQ010000010.1:0-130614 GCF_050315235.1 Bariatricus sp. SGI.019
ATATTACACAGATCGGAACCGGAAACTATAACGAAAAAACTTCTAGACTTTATACAGATTTATCATTAATGACATCCAACGTGGATATTGGTATAGAGGCTTCTAATGTTTTTCAGGCACTTGCAAAAGGGGAAGTCATAGAAAAATCCGAACATCTTCTTGTAGCACCCAAATGTCTTCAGAATAAAGTTCTTGAGATGTTGGACGAAGAGATCGCACATGCAAAAAGTGGAGAGGAAGCTTATGCTGGTTTTAAACTGAATTCATTGACTGATAAGAAGATCATCGATAAATTAATAGAAGCATCCAGTGCCGGTGTTAAGATTGATATGATCATTCGAGGAATCTGTTGTCTGATTCCAGGAATTGAAGGAAAGACAGATAATATTCGTATTATCAGTATCGTAGGAAGATTTCTGGAACATTCCAGAATCTATATATTTGGATCTGGTGACCGAAGAAAATACTATATTGCATCTGCAGATTTTATGACCAGGAACACAGTAAGAAGAGTAGAAGTTGCGGCACCAGTCTATGCAGAGCATTTAAAAGAAGAATTGCAGAACATGTTTGATATTATGTTAAATGATAATCAAAAAGCAAGGCAATTGTATCCGGATGGTACATACCGGAGAGTAGAGAATGATCAGAAACCTCTTAATTCACAGGAAAAATTTTATGCAATGGCATATCATGAAGAATAGACACGAACAATGTTGAAACTTGCGAATTCTTTTTCTGTATAACAATAAAAAAATCCTGTACAATAATATCATATTTATTGAATGATAGGAGGATTTGATACAATGCAGGAAAAAGAAGTATCACTGTGCACGTGGATTCATCATATCGCGACAGTTACAGGAATATATGCCGGTTTATACCAGTTAATGACAAAGGAATTGAACTGTTGGAGAAAAGGAGGGCTGATTCTTTTTACATCGTTTCAGTCCTGGGCAGGCATTAAAATCCTTAGAGATGCTGTCACAGGTATTCCCAGATTTCGGCAGGTCTGTGACAGCATACATAATCTAACCAATGATTCAGGGCAAAGGCAAAGAATACTCTGGTTACTGACAATTGCCTGTATTTTTTATAAATGTATGATTCCTTGTCAGTTAGGTTCAAAGTGTTCCGTAAGAATAAAAAGGAGGCATGCATAATCTTCATACTCGCCACATAGATTATTATAAATTCTGCGAGTGGCATTTCTATGAAATCAAATAACGATCATTTCCTTCGAAATAAAATAGCTGAGTTATCCGAATTGCCAAAGGATGTTGTCATGGGAATGCCGGTATTGACTATCCTTGGACAAAATGAATTGTGTCTGGAGAATTATAGAGGAATTATTGAATACACAGATTCTTTAGTACGCATTCAGACAAAAACCGGGCAGATTCGCATCTTTGGAAAAAATCTACATGTCATCTATTATACGAACGACGAGATGAAGGTAAACGGACAGATTTTGTCCGTTGAATATCAGCATTAAAAAGGAGGATATTAAGTTGCTGCCAAAGATCATTCGATACATGAAAGGGTTTATTCGAATACGGGTCACCGGGTACTCAACAGAACGTTTCCTAAATGCATGCTGCCATAAAGGAATTTCGTTATGGGAACTACAGCCGGTGCAAGGCGCTTATGAAATGAATATTTCAATTCAGGGATTCCGACAGTTGAAACCGATTATCAGAAAGACTGGAACAAAAGTGGTAATTGTAAAAAGACTGGGGCTTCCTTTTTTTTTACACAAATATCACAGACGAAGATTTTTCATTGCAGGTGCTTTCATCTGTGTTTGCCTTACCATCTTGATGTCGCATTACATATGGAATATCAACATCACTGGAAATCAGACATATACAGATGATACATTATTGAAATTTCTTGCAGAAAAGAATGTTGCAAATGGAATGCCAAAATCCGAAGTTGATTGTGACCGAATCGTAAAAGATATTCGAAAAGAATATGATGATATCATCTGGGTATCTGCATCAATTCAGGGAAGCCGCCTTATCATTCAAATCAAAGAAAATGAAGATTCTATGGACACTTCTACGATCACATCAGATAATACTACAGAAATATTACCAACCGATATCATAGCTGATCACGACTGTGTTATTACAGAGATTATTTCAAGAAATGGTGTACCGGCTGTAGAAAAAGGAACCGAAGTAAAGCAGGGAGATATTTTGGTGTCCGGTCAGGTTCCTGTCACCGATGATTCTGGTGAAATAATCAGCTATCAATATTACGAAGCAGATGCCGACATTCGTGGACGGACCACAATTGTATATCAAGAAAAGATGCAGATGACATATGAAGAAAAGGAATATCTATCTGTAGAAAAAGAAGAATATTATCTAAGTATTGGTAATTATAGATTACGATTTGCATCTATCCATAATCAGTATGACTCATGGGAAATGCACGGTTGGGAAAAACAGTTAAAGTTTGGGGAAAACTTTTATCTTCCGGTTTTTTATGGAATCAGAGACGCAAAACCGTATAAATCAATCAATAAAAAATATTCAACAAAAGAAGTTCAACAGATATTATCCGATAAATTTGAGGAATATTGTAAGGATTTGGAGAAAAAAGGGGTAGAAATTATTGAGAATGATGTTAAAATATACACAGAGTCTGAAAAGGCCGAGGCACGGGGAACATTAACTGTTATTATGTCGATCGGCACCTCAGCTCCTTCTCAATTATTGGAGATTCCAGTGCAAGAAGAACAAGATGAGTCAGGAGAATAACGAATGGGATTAATGGAAGCAGTCATTGACATACCGGCTGAGCATGAAAAGAATGTATTTGGCCAATTTGATGCTTATGTAAAAAAAATCGAGCGGACACTTCACGTAACTTTAATTGCAAGAGGAGAAAGTGTAAAAATCATGGGAGATGCTGCCAATGTAGAAAGAGCACGAAATGTGCTGGGACAATTGGTGGAATTATCTCGCAGGGGCAACACCATTCAGGAACAGAATGTAGATTATACACTTGCTCTCGTTATGGAAGACAGTGAAGAGAATGTGTTAGAAATCGATAAAGATATTATCTGTCATACCTTACAAGGGAAACCTATCAAACCAAAAACTCTTGGTCAGAAGAAATATGTAGATGCAATACGAAAGCAGATGATTGTATTCGGCCTTGGACCGGCCGGTACAGGAAAGACATATCTTGCCATGGCAATGGCAATTACTGCTTTTAAAAATAATGAAGTAGGAAGAATCATCCTGACACGTCCGGCAATTGAAGCTGGCGAGAAATTAGGATTTCTTCCAGGAGATCTGCAGAGTAAGATTGATCCTTATCTTCGACCACTCTATGATGCCTTGTATCAGATCATGGGAGCAGAGAGTTTTATAAAGAATTCAGAAAAAGGACTGATTGAGGTTGCCCCATTGGCATATATGCGTGGCAGAACTTTAGATAATGCTTTTATTATTCTGGATGAGGCACAGAACACAACGCCAGCGCAGATGAAAATGTTTTTGACGAGAATCGGATTTGGATCTAAGGTTGTAATTACCGGAGATGCCACGCAGAAAGATCTTCCATCCGGACAGATATCTGGACTTGACGTAGCAACATCCGTTGTAAAAAATATTGATGATATAAGTATCTGCCATCTTACCAGTAAAGACGTAGTTCGGCATCCATTGGTACAAAAGATTGTAAAAGCATATGAAGAATATGAGAAACACGAGATTCAAAACCGTAACCGGTCAAAGAACAGAGAGAAGAGGCGAAGATCATGACACTGTATTTTGAAGAAGAAGGCGAAGTAAAGCTTCCGTTGGAATGTCAGCAGATTGCGCAACAGGTGGTTGAAGCTGCCTTAGATTATGTGGGATGTCCGTATGAGGCTGAAGTGAATCTCTTGCTTACAATGAATGAACAGATTCATGAGATGAATCTGCAGTTTCGTGGGATTGATCGTCCTACAGACGTATTGTCTTTTCCATTGATTGATTATCCAATTCCTGGTGAATTCGATTTTCTGGAAGAAAGAGATGATTGTTTTAATCCGGAATCAGGAGAACTTTCTCTGGGCGATATCGTTATCTCTAAAGAAAAGGTTCTGACTCAGGCAGAAGAATATGGTCATTCTGTGTTGCGAGAATATGCTTTTTTAATTGCTCATTCTGTGTTACACTTAACTGGTTATGACCATATGGAAGATGAGGAACGTCAGATTATGGAAGAAAAACAGAATGAGATCATGAATATATTAAATATTTTACGATAAGATGGAGTTATTATGGCAAAACAACAAAGTAGAAAAGAAAAAAATTTTCTGGTTCAGGGTTCTATCCTGGCAATTGCCGGGGTAATCACTAAGCTGATTGGAGCAGTTTATAGAATTCCTCTTACCAATATCGTTGGAAGCGAAGGAATGGGGTATTATAACGTTGCATTTTCTATCTATACGGTAGCTTTAATGCTCACCTCATACAGTCTTCCTCTTGCTGTCTCAAAACTGGTATCGGCCAGAATCGCTGTAGGGGAATATCGGAATGCATATAAAGTATTCAAATGTGCCATGGCTTTTGCATTGATTGCAGGAGGGCTGGTTTCTTTAATTATATTTGTGAGTGCAGACTTTATCGCAACAAATATCATGTCCATGGAAATGAGTGTATATGCGTTGCGTGTTCTTGCTCCATGTATACTGATTGTTGCTTTGTTGGGAGTTTTAAGAGGGTTTTTCCAGGGAAATGGCTCCATGGTTCCAACCGCAGTTTCTCAAGTGTTGGAACAGATCGTCAATGCAGTCATGTCTGTTGTTGGCGCATATCTGTTGCTTAGCGCAGGAAAAAATATTGCGGAAACAAGAGGAAATCAATCGTTTGGTCCAGCTTATGCTGCTGCAGGCGGTACCATAGGTACGATTTCTGGTGCATTTTTTGCACTCTTAGTCAGTGCAGTCATTTATTTTGCTTATCAGAAAATATTTAAGCGTAAAATAAGACGTGACCGCTCGCGCCATAGGGAAAATTATAAAAAATTATCCAGAGTTCTTCTCCTCACGATCGCACCAGTCATCCTGAGCGCAACCGTTTATAATATCAGCGACTTTTTAGACACCGCAATCTTTAATAATATTATGGCTGCTCAGGGATATAAGAATGAAGAATATGCCAGTTTAATGGGAATGTTCAGCAGTCAGTACAGTACTTTGGTGAACGTTCCATTATCTGTTGCAAGTTCTCTTGCAGCTTCATTGATTCCAAGCCTTGTTACAACTGTACAGACGGGAAATCGCAAACAGGTACATAATAAGATTCATACGGTTACCAGATTCAATATGATGATTGCAATTCCATGTGCTGCTGGATTTCTAATTCTTGCAAAACCAATTATGGATCTGTTGTTTTACACGGAAGATAATGCAACAGCAGCTCTAATGTTACAGATGGGTTCTATTTCTGTTGTATTTTTCTGCTTGTCCACTGTAACGAATTCTGTGCTTCAGGGACTTGATGACATGATTACTCCTGTCAAAAATGCAGCAATTTCTCTATTAATTCATGTCATATCTCTAATACTGATGATGGTCATCTTCAAATGGAATATCTATGCAGTTGTATTAAGCAAGATTGTTTTTTCTGGTGCTATCTGTATCTTGAATGCTCATTCTCTGAGAGAACGGGTTGGTTATGTTCAAGAAAAGAAACGTACTTTTGTGATTCCAGTGATAGCGTCTGCTATTATGGCTGTGGTGACGATTATTATTCATTTGTTGTTTGAACTATTTGCTGGTGAGAGTATTGCCACAATTATTGCATTACTTGTAGCTGTCGTTACATATGGTGCATCACTTGTATTGCTCGGTGGAGTAACAGAAGAAGAGATGCTGGAAATGCCAAAAGGAACAACCTTAATATCTCTATGCAGAAAATTACATTTGATAAGAGGAGAATACAGATAAAAATGAGACCAGTAAAAAAAGTAGCTTTGCTGCATGATCTGTGTGGCGTCGGAAAAGCTGCACTTATGAATATGATGCCGATATTAAGTGTAATGGGAATTGAAGCATGTCCGATTCCAACAATATTATTATCCACTCATACCGGTGGATACAAAACGCCGGCTATTTCACACATTCCAGGAGATTATATCCGTAATTGTGCTGATCATTATAAAAAAGAACAGATCTCTTTTGATGCTATATTTATCGGTTATCTAGGAAGTGTACAGATCATAGATTCTGTTATCTACTTTATTGAACAATTTCCAGATACCATGGTAATATTCGATCCAATCATGGGCGATCATGGACAGTATTATTCTAATTTTGATGCTTCTTATGGAAAGGCTATGAGAAAACTGCTGCCTTATGCAGATGTTATTCTCCCTAATTTAACGGAATGTTATCTTTTAACCGGGAAAGAATATCAGATTACTGGAAACCATCGAAATGTCTTGCCATTATGTAAGGAATTGCGTAAATACGGAAATTTTGATATGGTTATCACCAGTGTCCCAAAAGATGACTGTAAAAAAGGAATTGTACTTTATGAAGATAACGCATTCCTATATATTGGAAATGGTGAAGTTTTAAGTGAATATCATGGCACTGGGGACGCGTTTGACGGAATGTTTTTGTCAAAACTACTTCAGGGTTATTCATTGTTAGAAAGTGTACAGGCTTCCCATGCTTTTGTATGTGCGTGCATTCAGGAAAGCCAAAAATTCGATTATCCTGAACGAGAGGGTCTCTTGATCGAAAAAACTTTGCGTAGACTTGTATAAATCAGGAATTTTCAGCCAATACTGTACTAAAAAAGGAGTTGTCCTTATGAAAAATAAGTATGGTATTGGTTTTTTTGTAGTCATGATCATTGCTTTTGTTTTAATCGCAGGAGCTTATCAATCAAGTTATCAAAGATCAAAAGAACTTGCTCAATCAAAAGTTACCGAAGAAAAAACAGAGAAAGCGGCAACATCTCTGGAACCTTCTGTTGCAACGGAAGGACAGGCACTTAAAGATGACTGTTTTTATCTGATGGAAGTTAATGGATATGTAGTCGTATATTTAAGTGATAAGAAGACGCCTTATGAATATACAGATATTTTATATGATGAACTTCCAGGCACTCTGCGTGAAGAAATAAAAAATGGAAAATATATCGAAGACACCGAAGCTTTATATGGATTCCTGGAAAATTATTCCAGCTAATATACTCTTTACGATAAATCTAACATTTTGGAAAAAGAAAAGCAGTGGACTTCTAGGAAAAGATAGTGTAAGATAAGTATCGTAATTTCTTAGAAACCAGATAAGGAAGGACAAAAGATATGGACGAAAAAAAAATCGCAAGAATTAATGAATTATATCACAAATCGAAAGCCGAAGGATTGACAATCGCCGAACAGAAAGAACAACAAATATTACGAAGAGAGTATATTGACTCATTTAAGCGCAACCTTCGCAGCCAGCTTAATAACATTTCCATCAAGGAAGCGGATGGAACAATTACAGATTTGGGTGAGAAATTTGGAAACCAAAAAGGAAATTAGAAAAAAGATTAGCCGACTGAGACAGGAATTGGATCCTCTTATATGGCAACAAAAAACAGAATCCATCGCATCAGCGGTGATTTCCCATCCGTGGTTTAGAGAGACAACCGATATTTATAGCTATGTTGATTGCCATGGAGAAACCGGTACAACTAAGATAATAGAAGAAGCCTGGCGATTGGGGAAAAATGTTTGGGTTCCGAAAGTTATTGGCGCTGAAATGATTTTCTGTCATATCAGCAGTATACAAGAGCTGCGGACAGGGGCATATGGCATATTGGAACCAGAAACAGACTGGATATCTGAAGGGACCGAGGGATTGATGATCATACCGGGAGTCGCTTTTGACAGCAGCTTCCATCGAATTGGTTATGGCGGTGGTTATTATGACCGATATCTTGCCGCACATCCAAGACTTCGTACAATGGCCATTGCCTTTGATTTTCAGATTTTTCAACAGATTCCTCATGAGACACATGATATCCAGCCGGAAGTACTGATTACAGAGACAAAAATATGCCAGAGAGAATACTATGAGGAGTAAGTGATATGCAGACAGGATTACCAAAAGATCCTATGCTTTTGCTGAGTGTGGTAAATACGAAAATCAGAGATTATTACCATACTCTGGATGCATTATGCGAGGACATGAATGTAGAAAAAGATGAGATTATATGCAAACTGAAAGGAATTGATTATGAATATGACGAATCAAAACATCAATTTGTCTAATGAGATACCGGATAAGGAACCTGAGCGTCAATATTATTACATAGAAAAAGCCAAAGAATATATTCAAAAAAAATCCCAGGAGATTGGACGACCGCTTACCTTTTGTGTAACCACATTTGGTTGTCAGATGAATGCCAGGGATTCCGAAAAATTACGCGGAATTCTATTGGAAATCGGCTATATAGAAGCATCTGAAGATATCGCCGATTTTGTTATCTACAATACCTGTACCGTTCGTGAAAATGCAAATACACGAGTTTATGGACGTTTGGGACAGTTGAAGCCAAGGAAGAAAAAGAATCCTAATATGATGATCGGTCTGTGTGGATGTATGATGCAGGAACCGGAAGTTGTGGAAAAGCTTAAGAAAAGTTATGGTTTTATTGATATTATTTTTGGGACTCATAACATTTTTAAATTCGCAGAACTAATCGTAACACGTCTGGAATCCCAGCGTATGATCATTGACATCTGGAAAGATACAGATCAAATCGTAGAAGATCTTCCAAATGAACGAAAATATTTCTTTAAGTCCGGAATTAACATTATGTTTGGCTGCAATAATTTCTGCAGTTATTGTATCGTCCCATATGTCAGAGGAAGAGAACGCAGCCGTGAACCCCAGGCAATCATTCGTGAAATTGAGCGATTGGTTGCAGACGGTGTAGTGGAGGTTATGCTGTTAGGTCAGAATGTAAATTCCTATGGTAAGAATCTGGAACAGCCGATTACATTTGCGCAGCTTCTCCAGGAAATTGAAAAGATTGACGGTCTTGAAAGAATTCGTTTTATGACTTCACATCCGAAGGATCTGTCTGATGAATTGATTGAAGTCATGGGAAATTCGAAAAAAATCTGTAAACATTTGCACTTGCCGGTTCAATCAGGCAGTACCAGAATACTTCAAAAAATGAATCGCAGATATACAAAAGAACAGTACCTGGAATTAGTAGATAAGATTCGGAAAGCTGTACCAGATATATCTCTGACAACAGATATTATTGTCGGTTTTCCGGGTGAAACAGAAGAAGATTTTCAAGAGACGCTTGATATTGTACGCAAAGTCCGCTACGATAGCGCGTTTACTTTCATCTATTCAAAAAGAACAGGAACTCCGGCTGCAGTCATGGAAGACCAGATACCGGAAGACGTAATCAAAGATCGTTTCGATCGTCTGCTGAATGAAGTGCAGACCATTGCATCGGAAGTATGTGCTGTTCATGAAGGAACTACTCAGCAAGTTTTGGTGGAATCTGTCAGTGAACATGACAGTTCAATGGTAACCGGACGTCTAAGTAACAATCTCCTGGTACATTTTGCAGGAAGTGAAGAATTAATAGGACAGCTGATAGACGTACATTTGACAGAATGCAAGGGCTTTTACTATCTCGGAGAGAAAATCTAGTCAAGAAATATATACCACCTATATTATGAATCAAAAACGCTCACACTATGTATGAACAACAAAGTGAGGGCGTTTTTTATGAGAAAATTAAGTGAGTATTTATTCTTATGGACTCTGGGAGGAAGTATATATTATCTGTTTGAAGTCGCATTTCGAGGTTTTTCCCACTGGACCATGTTTATACTAGGTGGAATCTGTCTTGTGTTTTTTACTATACAAGGCCAAATGGTTCATTGGAAAGATCCTTTATGGCGCCAGCTTCTTCGTTGTGTGATCTTTGTCACTGCAATGGAGTTCATTACCGGGATCATCGTTAATAAATGGATGAACTGGAAAGTCTGGGATTATTCCGATCAGCCTTTTCAGTTGTTTGGACAGATTTGTCTGCCTTTTGTAATCATATTTTCAGGACTATGTGTCTGTGGAATTTTTCTGGGAGGTTATCTCTCTTATTGGTTATATGGTGAAGAAAAGCCTTATTACCATGTATTATAAATGAGAAATTCTATCTTTCTTATTTTGAGAAGAAATGATATAATAAAATGTAAAAATGTTAGCAAAAGAGGAGAATTAACGTGGCGGAATTAACACCAATGATGCAGCAATATATGGAGACAAAAAAGGAATATCCTGACTGCATCTTGTTTTATAGATTGGGAGATTTTTATGAGATGTTCTTTGATGATGCAATTACTGCATCCAGGGAACTTGAAATTACATTAACCGGAAAAAACTGTGGCCTTGAGGAACGTGCACCAATGTGTGGCGTTCCTTATCATGCTGTAGATGGTTACTTGAACCGCCTTGTATCTAAAGGTTATAAAGTTGCTATCTGTGAACAGATGGAAGATCCAGCCACAGCAAAAGGACTGGTCAAAAGAGACGTTGTTCGTATTGTGACGCCAGGAACTAATCTGGACACACAGTCATTAGATGAAACGAAAAATAATTATATTATGTGCGTTGTCTATATAGCCGATCGTTATGGATTATCAGTAGCGGATGTTACAACCGGAGAATATCTGGTGACAGAATTAGGTGACAGCGAAAAATTATTTGATGAAATCTATAAATTTATGCCCTCAGAGCTGATATGCAATGAGGCTTTTTATATGAGTGGCATGGATCTGGAACTATTAAAAGAAAAGTTAGGCATCACAATCTATTCTTTGGATGCATGGTATTTTGATGATGCCATCTGTCAGCGGACTTTAAAAGAGCATTTTCATGTGAATGTAGTGGAAGGTCTGGGACTTGCGGATTATGACTGTGGAGTCATTGCAGCTGGAGCACTGCTTCAATATCTGCTGGAAACACAAAAAAGAGATTTATCTCATATTACCAAATTATCTGTATATGCTTCTGGAAAATATATGCTTCTGGACAGTTCAACAAGACGAAACTTAGAACTATGCGAGACATTACGAGAAAAGCAGAAAAGAGGATCTTTACTCTGGGTACTGGATAAAACTAAAACGGCTATGGGAGCGCGAACTCTGCGTAAATATATTGAACAGCCATTGATTGATCGCAAAGAAATCGAACGTCGACTGGATGCTGTAGATGAGTTGAAGAATAACGCAATCTCACGGGAAGAAATACGAGAATATCTTTCTCCAATCTATGATCTGGAACGATTGGTCTGCAAGATTACTTATCAGTCTGCGAACCCAAGAGATCTGATTGCATTTGAAAGCTCATTGTCCATGCTTCCGCATATAAAATACATTCTTCAGGAAATGAAAGCACCACTCTTACACGAGATCTATGAAAATCTTGATACATTGGAGGAATTGTGCGATCTGATTCAAACAGCAATTCAGGATGATCCGCCACTTGCTATGAAAGAAGGCGGAATCATAAAAGATGGTTACAATGAAGAAGTAGACCGACTCCGATCAGCAAAATCAGATGGTAAAGAATGGCTTGCAAAATTGGAAGCAGATGAGCGAGAAAAGACAGGCATTAAAAACCTTCGTATTCGTTATAATAAAGTATTTGGTTATTATCTGGAAGTTACCAATTCTTTCAAGAATCTGGTGCCTGATTATTATACTCGTAAGCAGACACTTGCAAACGCTGAACGATATATCATACCAGAATTAAAAGAACTTGAAGATACTATTTTAGGTGCAGAAGACAGACTGTATGCATTAGAATATCAGCTTTATTGCGAAGTACGCGATCAGATTGCAAAAGAAATTCTTAGAATTCAAAGTACTGCTCATGCCATCGCACAACTTGATACATTTGCCTCAATGGCGTTGGTCGCCGAGAGAAATCAATATGTAAGGCCTAAGATCAATGAAAAAGGTGTGATCAATATCAAAGATGGACGTCATCCAGTTGTAGAGAAGATGATTCCAAATGACATGTTTATCGCCAATGATACTTACCTGAATGATAAGAAAAACCGTATTTCAATTATTACTGGTCCTAATATGGCAGGAAAATCTACATATATGCGTCAAACAGCGTTGATTGTATTAATGGCACAGATTGGATCTTTTGTTCCGGCTGCCAGTGCAGACATCGGACTGGTAGATCGTATTTTCACCCGAGTCGGAGCCTCTGATGACCTGGCTAGTGGACAAAGTACTTTTATGGTAGAAATGACAGAAGTTGCTAATATTTTAAGAAATGCGACGAATAAAAGCCTTTTGATTCTTGATGAGATTGGGCGAGGGACCAGTACCTTTGACGGATTAAGTATTGCCTGGGCAGTGATCGAACATATCAGCAACAGTAAGCTATTAGGAGCAAAGACACTTTTTGCAACCCATTATCACGAACTTACAGAACTAGAAGGCAAAATTGATAATGTAAATAATTACTGTATCGCTGTCAAAGAAAAAGGAGATGATATCATCTTTCTTCGTAAAATTGTAAAAGGAGGCGCAGATAAGAGCTATGGAATTCAGGTGGCAAGACTTGCCGGAGTGCCGGATTCTGTGATTCAGCGTGCGAAAGAAATCGTAGAGGAACTGGTTCATGCAGATATTACAGAGCGTATCAAAGATATAGCATCTCATGGACATGAACAACCTAAAGCGAAGCCAAAACATTATGATGAAGTAGACCTGGCACAGATGTCTCTGTTCGATACTGTAAAAGATGATGATGTAATTGATGAAATCAAAAGTCTTGATATCAGTAATCTGACACCGATTGAAGCTTTAAATACCTTATACCAATTACAGAACAAACTAAAAAACAGGTGGTAAAACATGAGCAAGATACACGTATTAGATTCGGTAACCATTGATAAAATCGCAGCAGGAGAAGTTATTGAACGTCCCGCGTCTGTTGTGAAAGAATTGGTTGAAAATGCCATTGATGCAGGTGCTACAGCAATTGTTGTGGAAATCCAGGATGGGGGGATCGATTTGATCCGCATTGCTGATAATGGATGCGGAATCGGAAAAGAAGATGTTCCAAATGCATTTTTGAGACATTCCACCAGCAAGATTCGCTCTGTTGATGATCTGGTACACATCGGTTCTCTCGGATTCCGCGGAGAGGCGTTGTCCAGTATTGCAGCAGTTTCTCAGGTAGAATTGATTACAAAGACAAAAGAACAGACCTTTGGAACACTTTACCGCATCTCCGGCGGAAAGGAAGAGGAGCTGGATGATACAGGAGCAAAAGATGGAACTACATTTTTGATTCGACAACTCTTTTATAATACACCAGCAAGAAGAAAATTTTTAAAAACTCCTATGACAGAAGCAAGCCATGTTGGTGACTTAATGACAAAAATGGCATTGTCTCACCCTGAGATATCATTTCAGTTCATCAATAATCAGCAATCCAAGCTGCATAGTTCAGGTAATGGCAATTTGAAAGATGTCATTTATCATGTCTACGGCCGAGAGATTGCATCGAATCTTCTGAAAGCAGACTATGAGTCTAATGGAATAAAGATTACAGGATTTCTGGGAAAACCGATAATTTCAAGAGGTAACCGTAATTTTGAAAATTATTTTATTAATGGAAGATATGTAAAAAGTACTATTATTTCAAAAGCTATTGAAGATGCATATAAAGACTTCACCATGCAGCATAAATATCCTTTTACCGTTCTTCATATTGAAATTGATGGAGAACATGTGGATGTCAATGTGCATCCGACTAAGATGGAATTACGTTTTAATAATCAACAGGAGGTTTATAATGCAGTATATACTGCAGTTGATCAGGGACTGCATGCTCAAGAGCTGATTCCTCACGTGGAAGTGTCCATACCAAAAGCGGATCCACCAGTTACACCGCCTATGCCAAAGGAAGTAAAGAACAATGTACCCATGCGTACTGTCCCGGCAAAGTCAACTGAGACAAAAAAAAGTTCATCTGCCCCGCAGCAAGAACGAAATCTCGATTATTTTATGTCAAAGATGCGGGAGCGTGTGCAATCGTATCATAATCAGAATTCTTCTGCGGAAGTTGTTGATCAGAAAAAGATCTTCAAGCCAGAGATACAGGTAGACAGGATTCGTGAAACAGTAAGTTACGCGAAAAAGGAAGAAGAAGCAAAACAATTAGACTTCTTTGAAGAAAAGTTATTAACCAAAGAAGCGAAAAATGAATATAAACTAATTGGACAAGTATTTGAGACATACTGGCTGGTCGAATTCCATGACAATCTCTATATTATAGATCAGCATGCGGCCCACGAAAGAGTTCTGTATGAAAGAACTCTAAAAAGTATGAAGACAAGAGAATTCACATCTCAGATGATCAGTCCTCCGATTGTATTAGATCTAAGCATGCAGGAAGCTGAATTATTGAACCGCTATATGGATCAGTTCACACGGATTGGATTTGAATTTGAGGAATTTGGGCAAGAATCTTATGCTGTCAGAGCAGTTCCGGATAACCTATTTGGAATTGCCAAAAAAGATCTGTTATTACAGATGTTGGATAGTCTTTCTGATGAAATTCACCGTAATCTTTCGCCGGATATGATTGATGAAAAAGTTGCTTCCATGTCATGTAAGGCTGCTGTAAAAGGAAATATGAAATTATCTGCAGATGAAGTAGATTCGCTGATTGGCGAACTTTTGACATTGGAGAATCCATACCATTGCCCACATGGACGGCCAACGATTATTGCAATGAGTAAACGAGAGTTAGAGAAAAAATTTAAAAGGATTGTTTGAATATGAAAAAATCATTAGTAGTTCTAACCGGGCCTACGGCTGTCGGAAAGACCAAAGCATCTATTGGACTTGCAAAAGCAATCGGCGGAGAGATCATATCTGCAGATTCCATGCAGGTATATAAACACATGGACATTGGTTCCGCGAAAATTCGGCAGGATGAAATGCAGGGTATTCCTCATTATCTTGTAGATGAACTGGAACCTTGGGAAGAATTTCATGTAGTACGATTTCAACAGATGGCCAAAAAAGCAATGGAAGAAATCTATTCTCACCACCATATTCCAATCATTGTAGGCGGTACTGGTTTTTATATTCAGGCGTTGCTTTATGATATTGATTTTTCGGAAAATGATGGAGATTTATCCTATCGTCATGAATTGGAAGAATATGCAAGAACATACGGCAATGAAAAACTTCATGAGCGTTTGCTTGATGTTGATCCTAATGCTGCTAAAGAAATTCATGCGAATAATGTAAAACGTGTCATTCGTGCTCTGGAATTTTATTATCAGACAGGAGCGCGCATTTCTGAACATAATGAAAAGGAACGCCAAAAAGAATCACCATATTGTTTTAAGTATTTTGTGCTGAATGATGACCGACAGAATCTATATCACCGCATTGATCAAAGAGTTGATCAAATGCTTCAGGACGGATTGGTAGAAGAAGTAGCACATTTGAAGGAGATGGGATGTACCAGAGAGATGGTATCCATGCAAGGGCTAGGTTACAAAGAAATTCTTGATTATCTGGAAGGTGCCTGCAGTATAGAAGAAGCTATTTACAAAATAAAACGTGACACAAGACATTTCGCAAAACGTCAGCTTACCTGGTTCAAACGCGAAAGACAGGTAAGCTGGATTAATAAGAAAGATTATAACTACGATGAGGAAAAAATATTACATGAGATGATAAAATCTTTGGAAGGAGTCATATGTTAAGAAGATTATTTGGCAGATCTGCTTTTTTAAAAAAGATGAATATATTAATGGAAGTCTATGCACAGTCACAAAATACATCTTCTACTTATAAACAGTTAATGGAATTAAAGCCATTAATCCGTACGGAAGGAGAAGAAGCCTGGTTCCAGCTAAATCGCGCTTCTTTGTTATATGATATGAAACGTTATCGAGAGGCAGCGGATGTGATTGTTGAAATCCAGCCAATAAATCCAGAGTTTAACGCACAGTGCGCAATTGTAAAAACAAAAATTCTGGAAGCATTATAGAGTATTGTAAAAATGGAAAGGGAATATTATGTTAGATGAAAAAGAACATTTATATAAAGAAATTGGCATTCAGCCTAAAGTACTGGAATTTGGTCAGGCCATAGAGGCTGATTTGAAAGAACGCTTTGAAAACATTGATCAGATTGCGGAGTATAATCAACTGAAGGTCATCCGCGCAATGCAGGAAAACAGGGTAGATGCCACATGCTTTAATTATGCCAGTGGATATGGGTATGATGACTATGGTCGTGATACACTGGAAAAAGTATATGCTTCTGTGTTTCATACAGAAAGTGCGTTGGTACGTCCACAGATTACTTGTGGCACACATGCTTTGGCTCTGGCACTTAGTGCGAATCTAAGACCGGGAGATGAACTTCTCTCCATTGCCGGGAAACCATATGATACTTTAGAAGAAGTAATTGGAATTCGTCCGTCGAATGGTTCACTTGCTGAATATGGTATCACTTATGCCCAAGTAGATCTATTGGAAGATGGTAGCTTTGATTATGATAATATTCGCAAAGCTATCAATGAACACACCAAGATTGCTACGATCCAGCGTTCCAAAGGTTATCAGACACGTCCAAGTTTCTCTGTAAAACAAATTGGGGAAGCAATTGCTTTTGTTAAAAAGATTAATCCCGATATCATCTGCATGGTAGACAATTGTTACGGTGAGTTTGTGGAAATTATTGAACCAAGTGATGTGGGTGCAGATATGGTCGTTGGTTCTTTGATTAAGAATCCGGGAGGTGGACTTGCTCCAATTGGCGGTTATATTGCTGGTCGAAAAGACTTGATTGATTCTTGCGGTTATCGGTTGACATCACCTGGATTAGGAAAAGAAGTTGGTGCATCCCTCGGTATTATGCGCTCTTTTTATCAAGGATTATTCCTTGCACCTACCGTTGTAGCAGGTGCACTGAAGGGTGCAATTTTTGCTGCAAATATTTATGAGAAATTGGGATACCATGTGGTCCCGAACGGCACGGAAAGTCGTCATGATATTATTCAGGCTGTAGAATTCGGTATTCCAGAAGGAGTCATTGCATTCTGTAAAGGAATTCAGGCGGCTGCACCAGTTGATTCTTATGTTACCCCAGAGCCATGGGCAATGCCGGGGTATGACAGTGATGTGATTATGGCGGCAGGAGCTTTCGTGCAAGGTTCCTCCATTGAATTGAGCGCTGATGGTCCGATCAAGCCACCTTATGCTGTATATTTTCAGGGAGGATTGACCTGGCCGCATGCAAAACTTGGAATACTGATGTCTCTGGAATATCTGGTCCGAGAAGGAATTGTAACGTTATAAAGTAAGGAGAGCTTATGAAACGAATTGGAATTATCGGTGGTGGTGCCTCGGGAATTATTGCAGCGATCTCAGCCGCCAGATCAGACAGTCATACACAAGTTTTCATTCTTGAACATAAAGATACAATTGGGAAAAAGATATTGGCAACGGGTAATGGACGATGCAATCTGACAAACCAGATAATGGAGGCTACCTGTTACCATAGTGAAAATATTTCCTTTGTAGAAGAAGTTCTGAACCGTTTTGGATATCAGGCAACACTGGATTTTTTTCATTCTCTTGGGCTGATTACCAAATCTCGTGGGAATTATATATATCCCCGTTCTGACCAGGCATCATCCGTATTAGACCTATTGATACTGGAACTGAAACGACTAGAGGTACAGATATATACCGGTGTTCATGTAACAAAACTGGAAAAAAGTAAAAGGGGATTTCGCGTATATACAAAAGAACAGACGTTCCGGGCTGATAAAGTAATTCTTGCCTGCGGTGGAAAGGCATCCAGTGCATTGGGTTCTGATGGGAGTGGATATTCACTGGCCAGATCTATGGGACATTCAATCATACCGGTGTTTCCCGCATTGGTTCAGTTGAAAGTACAGAAGCATCCATTTGCCAAGGCCTCTGGTGTACGCACAGATGCAAGAGTGACCGCCTATGTCAGTGGAAATGAACTGGGTTCTGACACAGGTGAATTACAGATTACGGCATATGGAATTTCTGGAATTCCCGTATTCCAGATCAGTCGTTACATTGCAAATGGATTGTATAACAAACAAAATACAGAAGTGCATATCGATTTTTTGCCAGATATAACACACAGTGAATTCAGGGATTTTCTCTTTGAACGAAAAAACGGGCATGAAGATATGTATATTGGTGATTATCTGACAGGAATATTCAACAAGAAATTAATTCCAAGATTATTAGAACAGGCGCATATTCGTATCCAGACAAAAGTTGGTGATCTCACGCAAAAACAATTACAAACTTTTGTGGATACGTGCAAGAAAACTGTCTTAACCATTTCGGATACGAATGGATTTGAAAATGCCCAGATTTGCGCTGGTGGTGTGTGTACCGAAGAAATATATTCTGCAACAATGGAATCTAAATATGTAGAAGGTCTTTATCTGACAGGAGAATTGCTTGATGTAGACGGTATCTGTGGAGGATATAATCTTCAATGGGCATGGGCAACAGGATATCTGGCCGGTGGCTCTGCCGCATCTTGATCATTACTTCGAAAGGAGAGACATGTATGATAAGAATCAATCAATTGAAATTAGATATTCACCACTCAGAGGCGGATCTAAAAGCGAAGATTCTCAAAACCCTTCGCATAAAGGAGGATGCGCTTCTTTCTTATTCTATTCAGAAGCAGTCTATAGATGCCCGTAAAAAACCGGATCTTTTTTATGTCTATGCGATAGATGTTATAGTAAAAAATGAATCAGCTCTGAAAAAGCACATAAAAAATAAGAACATCTTATTTCGAGAGAAGCCAATTCCTTATACAGTGCATGTAACTGGGACTGAAAAACTATCCTGTCGTCCTGTTATCATTGGCACCGGTCCTGCCGGACTTTTCTGCGGATATCAACTGGCATTACTCGGATATCGTCCAATTCTTCTGGAACGCGGAGCATCTGTAGATGAGCGAATCGCAGATGTAGATAGATTCTGGGAAAAAGGAATATTGAATTTAAATTCTAATGTTCAATTCGGGGAAGGTGGCGCAGGAACTTTTTCAGATGGAAAACTGAATACTCTAGTGCATGATTCACAAGGCCGCAATACTCGCGTCCTTGAAATCTTCGTAGAACAGGGTGCGCCAAAAGAAATTTTATATCAGAATAAACCGCATATCGGAACGGATATTCTGGCCAGGGTTGTAAAGAATATAAGAGCATTTATCCTTTCTCATGGAGGAGAAGTCCATTTTCACACACAAGTAGTGGATATTCAGACTGAAACTTATAATGGTCAAAAAAAACTGACTGCATTAAAGGTTAAGAATTTGTTAGACGGAACATTCAGCATCCTAAATACAAATCTTGCTGTACTTGCGATAGGACATAGTGCAAGGGATACATTTTCTATGCTTTATAAAAATGGTATTCCAATGGATGCAAAGTCTTTTGCTGTCGGTATTCGAATGGAGCATCCTCAAGAAATGATTAATCAGAATCAATATGGAGAGAGGTATTCCAAAGACCTTCCTGCCGCTGCATATAAATTAACTGCCAATCTCCCCAACGGAAGAGGCGTGTATACTTTCTGCATGTGTCCCGGCGGATACGTTGTCAATGCATCTTCGGAATCCGGTCGCCTGGCGGTAAATGGAATGAGTTATCATGCAAGAGATGGACGTAATGCCAACAGTGCCGTCATTGTAACAGTAACACCGGAGGACTACGGAGCTGAAAATGCTCTTTCAGGTGTGGAATTTCAACGAAGACTAGAAGAGAAAGCTTATCAAGCTGGTTCTGGAAAAATTCCAGTACAATTGTTTGCTGATTTCTGTCAAAATCTCCCATCAAAAGAACCGGGAAATATTACTCCGCAGATGAAAGGGGATTACACTTGGACTAACGTAAGAGCCATTTTTCCGGAAGAACTTGCCGCTTCGCTGGAAGACGGTATTAAGACCTTTGAAACCAAGCTTTCCGGGTATTCTCGCCCGGATGCTGTCATTTCGGGCGTGGAGAGCCGTACATCATCTCCGGTGCGTATTCACCGTGATGATACTATGCAAAGTGATTTGTGTGGGCTATATCCTTGTGGAGAAGGTGCTGGCTATGCCGGAGGTATTACATCTGCTGCTATGGATGGCCTAAAAGTTGCAGAATCCATCGCCCAAAAATACCAAATTTTCGACAATTAGTCGAAATGCTTAAGAAATTTTTAATGGGATAAGTCTATACACTGATTCTGAAATATGATAAAATGTAGTGAGTTTTTTAGATAGAGAAAAACGAGGAGGAGTACATATGAAGGGAACAGGAAGCAAGAATGCCTGGTCTTTATTTCTGTTATTATTAACAGGAATTGTGTTGGGAGGTTTTATTGGAATGCTGGCTGAAGGCACTCCAGCTCTTGGTTGGCTGGCCTATGGGCAGTCCTTTGGACTTGAAGAACCGATTGTCCTGAATCTTGGGATACTGGTTCTGACATTTGGCCTTTCCATCAAGATTACCATCGCAAGTATTATTGGCATGATTCTTGCTATTATCATTTATCGTTTCTTATAACTTCTATTATGAGTGTCGTACGAATCTAAAGATAAGATGAATCAGTCAAATACCATGAAAGAAATACCTGAAATGGAACGTCCCTATGAAAAATGCGAACGAAAAGGAGCTGGCAGTTTAAGTGATGAAGAATTGCTTGCTGTATTATTACGTACCGGCACTCATGGTGAAAACGCACTTTCTCTTGCAAGGAGAATTCTTTATCACGCAGGAGAAACAGGAATATTAGGAATCCATCAGTTTAATCTGGAGCGTTTGCAAAAAATTAAAGGGATTGGCAAGGTAAAAGCAATTCAGATATCATGTATCTCAGAACTTGCCAAAAGGCTTGCAAAAGCTTCCTATCAGGATACATTAAGTTTTTCGTGCCCGGAAACAGTTGCAAAATATTATATGGAAGATATGCGGCATGAAAAACAAGAACAGATGAAATTATTAATGTTGAATTCAAGAGCAAAATTGATTGGTGAGACTAATATATCAAAAGGAACTGTAAACGCTTCCTTAATCACACCAAGAGAGCTTTTTATAGAAGCATTACAAAAGAATGCTGTATCCATAATTATTATGCATAATCACCCAAGTGGTGATCCAACTCCCAGCCGTGAAGATATGCTGACAACCAAGAGAATCCTCGATGCAGGGGCTTTGATCGGAATAGAATTGTTAGACCATATCATCATTGGCAATAATTGTTATATAAGTTTCCGGGAGGAGGGAATGCTTTAGAAAGGATCGTATCAAATGGCAAGAAATGTATACGGATTAGACCTTGGTTCTTATGAAATCAAGGTCTATGATAAGAAGAAGGATACTATATGGAAAGAGAAAGATGTCATTGCAATCAAAGATTCACGGGATATTTTTGCCGTGGGAGATGATGCTTTCGAGATGTATGAAAAGGCACCTTCTAATATTGAAGTTGTATTTCCGATGAAAGAGGGAGTCATATCACGATTTAATTATATGCAGTTCCTGCTTCAGAATCTTTTGAAAAAAGGAAGGCAATTTGCAAGAGGTTCCGAATATGTTATTGCAGTGCCAACGGATGTTACGGAAGTTGAGAAAAAGGCTTTCTTTGATCTGGTGATTCATTCTACGGCAAAAGCAAAAGAAGTCAATATTGTTGAACGTGCTATCGCAGATGCTGTGGGACTGAACCTGGATGTTAAGAACACAAAGGGATTGTTTATCGTTAATTTTGGTGGGGAAACTACGGAATTATCTGTAATTGCAGGCGGTGGTATGGTTATGAATCGTCTTCTGAAGATTGGAGGTTCGACTTTCGATCAGTCTGTTGTGACATTAATACGTCACAGCCACGATTTCCTGATTGGAAGACATACTGCTGAAGAATTGCGCAAGAATTTCGGGATTTTTACCAGTGATTCTGATTCTGTTCTTCCGGCGGCAGGACGTGATCTGATTACCGGTGTACCGATGAGAAAACCGATTTCCATCAATCTTGTGAGGTCTGCTATGAAAGATCCTCTTTTGGAATGTGTACATGCGATTAATTCGTTGCTTGACCGTACACCACCGGAAGTACGTAAAGCAATTCATGAGAATGGCATCTTCTTAACAGGAGGAGTGGCCCATACCCAGGGATTGGAGACTTATATCGAAGAGATGGTCGGAATTACAACAAGGACAGCATTGGAACCTGATATCTGTGCTGTGTCCGGTCTAAAAAAGATCATTATGTCAAAAGATTTAAAGAAACTTACTTACTCAATGTTGAATGAAAATTATAGGTGGATGAGATAAAATGAAAATAAAAAATCAATCTTCCCTTTCAAGTAAATACTGGCTCTTGATCCTTGCAGCCATCTGTATCATCCTGCTGGGCATTGAACGTTTTTCAGATGGTGGCGGTCCTTTACGTTTTATTGCTAATTATACAGTAATTCCTATGCAGAAAGGAATCAGTTATGTGGGGCGTTTTATGAGTGATGTATCCGGTAATTTTGAGACCTTAGAAGATGTGAAGAAAGAAAATAAAGAACTGCAGTCTAAGGTTGACGAGCTTACGATTGATAATACCAGACTTCGACAGGAGCAATATGAATTAGAGCGCCTTAGAGAATTATACAAGTTAGATCAGAATTATTCTGACTATGAAAAAATCGGTGCCCATGTAATCGCCAATAATGGGAGTAATTGGTTCAACGATTTTACTATTGATAAGGGGAGCAATGACGGTGTACAAGTCAATTCCAATGTTCTTGCGGGCAGTGGTCTGGCAGGGATTGTAACAGAAGTTGGTCCTGATTATGCCCGCGTACGTTCTATTATTGATGACTCAAGCAATATCAGTGCCATGATGCTTTCTACTTCTGATACGTGTGTTGTTCGAGGTGATCTGGAGCTAATGGCGGACGGAAGAATTCGTTTTGAAAAACTTGCCAATAACGAAAATGAAATCGAAGTTGGAGAGCAGGTAGTAACATCACATGTCAGCAATCGTTTTCTTCAAGGACTATTTATTGGATATGTCAGTGAAATTGAAGTGGATGCGAATAATCTGACACGCTCCGGTTATATTACACCGGCTGTTGATTTCAGTAATTTACAGGAAGTTCTGGTAATCACAACTACCAAGCAGGACTTGTTGGATTCTAAGGATAACAGCAGTAAAGGAGAATAGTCTATGAAGCGAAAGTTAATAACTTTTATTATTATTATCCTCTGTTTTTTACTGGAAGGTTCTGTATTCCATCATTTATCCTTTGCTTCCATTAAGCCGAATCTTTTGATTATCGTAACATCATCATTTGGATTTATGCGTGGGAAAAAGGAAGGGCTTTTTGTTGGATTCTTTTCCGGTCTTCTTGTCGATATCTTTTGGGGCAATGTATTGGGATTCCATATGTTGTTATATGCAGTTATTGGATATATTAATGGATTTTTCCAACGATTATTCTATGATGACGATATCAAACTTCCAATCGCGTTAATTGGAGCAAGTGAACTTGTCTATGGTTTGATCATTTATATTTGTATGTATATGCTTCAAGGTGATTTTGCATTTTTTCATCACTTGACAAGCATTATTTTGCCAGAACTGGTATACACAATTCTGGTTACTCTGGTACTATATCAAATTATATTACATGTCAATAAGAAACTTGAAGTAGAAGAACAAAGGAGTGCAAGCAAATTTGTATAATTTATGGGACCGGATCAAAACCGGAATATTGGAATTCTTACAATCCCGAATATTTGTTATCATTGTAGTATTTTGTGTAATGTCAGCAATTCTTGTTCAGCGTGTCTTTTACCTGCAGATTGTCAAAGGCCAGGAATATTATGATGACTATAAACTTCAGATTCAGAAGACGAAGGAAGTTCAAGGTACCCGTGGTAATATATACGATCGCAATGGTAACCTTCTTGCATATAACGAACTGGCATATTCTGTAACGATTGAAGATACCGGAGAATATGACAGTATCAAGCAAAAAAACAAAGAGATGAATAAAGTCATTACAACCGTCATTGAGATGGTCGAATCCAATGGAGATACTGTAATCAATAGTTTTGGCATTATTCTGGATAATGATAACGAGTATATGTTTGTCCATGAAAATGAGACACAGAAATTAAGATTTATCGCCGATGTGTTTGGCAAAAAAACAATTGACGAATTGTCTAAAAAACAACAAAATATGTCTGCGCAGGATATCATTGATTATTTGTGTACAGACGAAATATATGGTTATGGAATTGACCAGAAAAAAATGGAAAAAGAAGATGTGTTGAAGTTGATAAATGTCCGCTACGCAATTTCTTTGAATAATTTCCAAAAATATATAACAACTACAATCGCAGAAGATGTCAGTGAAGAAACGGTTGCAGATGTTATGGAAAATCTAGATAGTCTGCAGGGAGTCAATATCGAAGAAGAATCTTTAAGAAGATATACAGACAGTTACTGTTTTGCCAATATTATTGGATATACCGGACAGATCTCCCAGGAAGAATATGATGCATTAAGCAAAGAAGAGCAAGAAACATATTCAAAAACGGACACTGTAGGAAAGTCTGGACTGGAAAAGACGATGGATACCATGCTTCAAGGGAAAAAAGGAGAAGTAAAACTATACGTTAACAGTGTCGGAAAGGTTATTGAGACAGTAAAAGGAAAAGATCCTGAAGCTGGAAACGATGTCCATCTTACGATTGACGCGAATCTTCAAAAAGCTGCATATCATATCATTGAACAGGAATTAGCCGGAATTCTTCTGGCGAAGATACAAAACGCATTAGATTATGATCGAAATCAGGTCGAGGATGGAAGCGATGTTATCATTCCTATTGGTGATGTATACAATACCTTTATCAGCAATGATATTCTGGATATGACACATTTTGGTGAAGAGGATGCCGGCGCTGCCGAACAGGAAGTCTATGGTATCTTTACCAACAGAAAAGAAGAGGTTGTTCAGCAAATTTCTGACATTCTCCAGGATACAAATGCTGCTGCATATAAAGATCAGCCTAAAGAGATTCAGGCATATTTAACCTATCTTGTGACAGATGTTCTGACAAATGGGACTCAGATTATTATGCCAGATGCTATTAATACCAATGACAGTACTTATAAAGCATGGAAAGACGACGAAAGCATTAATATCAATACGTATTTAAATTATGCAATTTCTCAAAACTGGATCGATACTTCTCTGTTAAAAGAATATGTTTCAAAAGGTGAAGAATATTCCGATTCCAGTGAACTTTATCAGGGAATTGTTGCGTATCTCCTTGATTACATCAGTTCTGATAATAGTTTTGATAAACTGATATACAAATATATGATCAAATCAGGCGAAGTCTCTGGAAGACAGATATGTCTGATGTTGTATGAACAGGGAGTTCTGGAATATGATCAGGCACAATATGATGGTCTGAATTCAGGTAGTATTACTGCCTATGATTTCCTTCGCGGTAAGATTCAGACACTGGAGATTACACCTGGACAACTTGCCTTAGAGCCTTGTACCGGTTCCATGGTTGTGACGGATCCGAACAGTGGTGAAGTACTTGCCTGTGTATCTTATCCTGGTTATGACAATAATCGTCTGGCAAATACCATGGATTCCAATTATTATAATAAACTGGTAACTGATCAGGCCAGACCATTCTATAATAATGCAACACAAGAAAAAACTGCACCGGGTTCTACTTATAAACCGCTAGTCGCAATTGCCGGCTTGACAGAAGGGGTTATTGATGTGAATACAATTCTCCCTTGTACCGGTATTTATAAAAAAGTGGAACCAAATCCAAAATGCTGGATCTATCCGAATGCTCACGGCAGTTTAAATGTAGAAGGTGCTATTCAAAATTCATGTAATAATTTCTTCTATGAAGTAGGATATCGATTAAGTTTGCAAGATAGTGGCCTTGACCAGATTAGTTCTGACAACGTAGAAGGTAAAGCTACAAGCACATATTATTCTAGTGATCTGGGAACAGATACTTTGAAAAAATACGCGGAGGCGTTTGGCCTTGGAGAAACTTCGGGATTGGAAATTCCAGAATCTGAGCCACAGATATCCGATGAATCATCTGTCCCATCAGCGATTGGACAGGGTACTAACAATTATACAACGAGTCAGTTGGCAAGATATATTACAGCAGTTGCCAATAAGGGAACTGTCTATAATCTAAGCCTGATTGATAAAGTCACTTCTGTAGACGGAGAAATCATTAAAGACTATGAGCCGGAAGTAACAAACACCATAACGGATGTCGCATCTTCCACCTGGACGGCCGTTCATAACGGTATGCAAAGGGTAGTAACCGTCGCACATAGTGATATATTTTCCAAATTAAATTCCAGTGGCCTGTCTTTGTACGGGAAAACTGGTACTGCACAACAGAGTAACACACATCCTGACCACGGACTTTTCGTTGGATTCGTTCAAGATGAAAGTCAAGAGGTGGCATTTGCAATTCGTATTGCAAACGGATATAGTTCTACTTATGCTGCTGAAATTGGGAATAATGTGATGGAATACTATTATCAGATAACGCCGGAAAATGAAATCATTACCGGAGCAGCCGCAGAAATTAGTACAGGAACATCAGGAGGAGATTAAGGGAAAGGATGACCATATGTGAAAGAACCGGTACTCATTAAGAGTAACAGATACGGCATCACCATCTATTTTGAACCGGATATACCTTACAAAGAACTGATATCCGAGGTGGAAAATAAATTCCAGGCTTCTGCACATTTCTTTAATCATGCAGAAATGGCTGTGGAATTTGAAGGCCGTACTTTCACAAAAGAAGAAGAGCAGTATCTGACAGAAGTTATTCAAGATGCTGCCGGGATACGTATATTATGTATTATCGAAAAAGATACTGTTACAGAAAAGATTCATAAACGAATGCTGGATGAAAGTCTGAAAGCCATCCATGAGAGAGACGGCAGGTTTTATAGAGGTACGCTAAGAGAAAGACAGATTTTAGAATCTGAAACAAGTATCGTGATTATCGGTGACATCGAGGAAGGTGCCAAAGTGATATCAAAAGGAAATGTCATATCTACTGGTACAATTTACGGAACTGTCATTGCCGGTGCATCTGGTCGTTACGATGCGATAATAGCAGCACTCCAAATAAAGCGCGCAAAGCTAAAAATAGGAGACATTGAAGTAAAACCAGTAATAGGAGGAAGTTATTCATGGGCGAAGTTATTGTAATTACATCAGGAAAAGGTGGAGTCGGCAAAACGACAACAACAGCAAATATAGGTGCAGGTCTATCAAAATTCGACAAAAAAGTTGTGGTCATAGATACAGATCTTGGTCTTCGCAATCTTGATGTAGTCATGGGACTTGAAAATCTGATTGTCTATAATCTTGTAGATGTGATTGAAGGGACTTGTCGATTAAAACAGGCATTAATTCGTGATAAACGCTATGAAAATCTCTATCTTTTGCCTTCAGCACAGACAAAAGACAAATCAGCAATATCGCCAGGTCAGATGAAAAAACTGACTTCTGAATTAAAAGAAGAATTTGATTACATACTTTTGGATTGTCCGGCTGGAATTGAACAAGGATTTCAAAATGCGATTGCTGGTGCAGACCGCGCTATCGTAGTGACAACACCTGAAGTATCTGCAATCCGAGATGCAGATCGAATCATTGGTCTGTTGGAAAAGAACCAGATAAAAACAATTGATCTGATCATCAATCGAATTCGTATGGACATGGTAAAACGTGGAGATATGATGTCTATAGATGATGTAACGGAGATATTATCCGTTCCTTTGATCGGAGCACTTCCTGATGATGAACAGGTAGTCATTGGAACTAATCAGGGCGAACCGGTCGTTGGATTAAATTCTCAGGCCGGGACAGCATATATGAACATCTGTAAGCGGATCATGGGAGTAGAAGTTCCATTTATGGATCTGGAACATAACACTGGTATTTTTTCAAAGCTTTCACACCTCTTCAAAAAAGAATAGGAGGATATAAGAATGCTGAAAAGATCTTCTGTTTCTATCGCAAAGAACCGATTGAAAGCATTGGTCGTATCTGACCGTGTGCAATGTACTCCAGAAGCATATGATAATATTTGCAAAGAATTATATGAATCCCTTTCCAAATATTTTGAACTTACAGAAGAAAATTTTCAGGTAGATATAAAACGGACACAAGTTATTATTACATTTGCAGGAGAAGAAACGTGAGATTACCTAGATTTACAAAACCTTATCATTTAAAAGATTATAAATTCAGCTTAATCATCCTTGTCGTAGCAATATCCATACTGGGGGTTCTTGCTGTCGGCAGTGCCAAACCGGCTTATCAGTCTAAACAGATTTTAGGACTTGGAATTGGTCTTGTCGTCATGGTTATAATATCGTTGATTGATTATGTATGGATCTTGAATTTTTATTGGCTGATTTATCTGTTCTCAATAGTGATTTTGGCTGTAGTTCTGGTTTTTGGAACAGAAGTCAATGGTGCAACTCGTTGGATCGATCTTGGTTTTACAACATTCCAGCCGTCCGAACTTGCCAAGATTCTATTGATTCTGTTTTTCGCCAAATTTATCATGGAGCATGAGGAAGATATCAGTGACAAATTTACGATTATAAAATATGCGATTCTTGCAGGAATACCGCTTGTATTAATCGTATCAGAGCCTAATCTTTCTACGACTATTTGTACGGCAGCAGTTATCTGTATTTTAATCTATATCGGAGGTCTGAGTTATAAATTTATTGGAACAGTATTGGTCGTTCTTGTTCCGGTCGCAATTATTTTCCTAAGCATTGTAGTTCAGCCCAACCAACCGCTCTTAAAAGATTATCAGCAGAAACGTATCCTTGCCTTTCTGGAACCAGAAAAATATGCCAGTGATGAAGCATATCAACAAAAGAATTCTGTGATGGCAATCGGTTCCGGTCAGTTGACAGGAAAAGGGTTAAATAATAATACGACCACCTCTGTCAAAAATGGGAATTTCATCTCTGAGCCGCAGACAGACTTTATTTTTGCAATTGTAGGTGAAGAACTTGGTTTTATTGGTAGTTGTATAGTTATTGCGTTATTGTTATTAATTGTGATACAATGTATTTTAATAGGTACTCGATCGCAGGACCTGGCGGGAAAGATCATCTGTTGTGGAGTGGGCAGTCTTATTGGTGTCCAAAGTTTTATTAATATAGGTGTTGCCACACAGTTATTACCTAATACCGGAGTTCCGTTACCATTCGTAAGTTATGGGCTGACTTCTCTAGTTAGTTTATATATGGGTATAGGTTTTGTCTTGAACGTCGGGTTGCAACCGAAAAAATATCAATAAGGAGTGAGAACAATGAACATTGGCCTGATAGCGCACGATTCAAAAAAGACTTTAATGCAAAATTTTTGTATTGCATATAGAGGCATCCTTAGTAAACACAATCTATATGCGACCGGAACAACCGGACGCTTAATTGAAGAAGTAACCAATCTGAATGTCCACAAGTATCTTGCCGGACCATTGGGGGGTAAGCAGCAGTTAGGTGCACAGATTGCACAGAATGATATTGACGCGCTTATCTTTTTAAGAGAGCCCAATAACCCAAAACCTCATGAACCAGATGTGAATGACGTTATACGTCTCTGTGATATGTATAATATCCCGATGGCAACCAATCTTGCCACCGCAGAATTAATTATATTAGCAATTGATAGAGGAGATCTTGATTGGCGTGAAATGTATCGGTAAGTTTGGCAAGGTGCTAATTGTTATTACTTCTTTTTTACTTCTTGTATCAGGATGTGGAAAAAAGGAAGAAGTAGTAGCAGCATATGAAACAGAAAACTATAACAAAGCTATTTATAAAGCTGATTTATTTGCAGATAATTTGTGTGTAGTTTCCGAAGACGTTGATCTGGAGGGGACTCCTGATACTTCAGGTTTACATGCAGCTGCTTTATTTGACTTGGATGGAAAAAAAGTTGATTTTTCATATCATGTTTTTGAAAGATTATATCCAGCAAGTACAACAAAGATATTAACTGCGCTGGTGGCACTAAAAAATGCAGATTTGTCGGATATGGTGACAGTTTCTACCAATGCAGACGCCGCAAGATTTGCAGCAGATGAACAGACTTGCGGAATCCATGCGGGAGACCAGCTTACACTTTCTGATCTGCTTTATGGGCTCCTTTTATATTCAGGAAATGATAATGCTGTTGCAATTGCTGAGTATGTAGGTGGAAGTATGGATCATTTTGTGCAAATGATGAATGATGAAGCACAGGATTTATTAGCTACAGGCACACATTTTGTAAACTCTAATGGTCTTCACAATGAAAATCATTATACAACTGCTTATGATCTGTATTTGATTTTCAATGAATGCCTAAAATATGATGAATTTGTTAATATTATCAGTGCTGATTCTCATGTAGCTTCTATTACAGGGGCAGACGGAACCGTTCGACAGATCACCTGGCAGCCAACGAATTTTTATGCGACTGGTGAAGCTGAATTACCCGATTCTGCGACAGTTATCGGCGGTAAGACCGGAACAACCCAGGAAGCAGGAAATTGTCTGATCCTATTAGAAAAAGGCGCTAATGAGCATCCATATATCTCCATTGTAATGGGCGCAGATACAAAAGGTATCCTTTATCAGGATATGACAATGCTAATAAATGCGATACCAGAAAAGCAATAAGAGGGGCATCTCGAACGGGATACCCCTCTTGTCTGTAAAAACCATATTATTATGAAAAACTGGTGACTCTGCCGTACAAACTAATAAGATAAAGGCCGCACAGCCCGACAATTGTGTAGATAATACGTGAAATCCACGAAAGATTACCGAATAGAAATGCCACCAGATCAAAACGGAATATCCCAATCAAAAGCCAGTTAATGGCACCTATGATTACGATTGTCAGAGCGGTATTATCAAACCATTTCATGTAAAATTCCTCCTTTTAACATGCTACCATTAGTATGGCTTATGGAGATATAATTATACATGGGAAAGGAAAAAAATATCAAATGAATCAACAATTGCCATATTATCCTTATTCTGATTATTTAAAAAATAAATACGGTGAAAAAGTGTATAAGCTTCCGGTCAACCTTCCGGTCAGCTGCCCGAATCGCAGAAATGGTCACGGATGCTCTTTTTGCGCTGAATCAGGGACTGGATTTGAAGCTATGGACTGTCATATTCCTGTTCATAAGCAATTAGAAAAAACAAAGGAATATATTGAAAATAGATATCATGCGCATAAATTTATTGCTTATTTTCAAAACTATACAAATACTTTTCTTCCATTAGATGATTTCGCGTTTTATATGAATGAAGCCGTAAAAGTTCCTGATATAATAGAGATTGCCGTCTCGACACGACCTGATTGTATCACCGAAAGTTATCTGGATGTTCTTCAGTCATTAAAAGAATCTTACCAGGTTGGAATCACAATAGAATTAGGGCTTCAAACTACAAACTGTCATACACTTCAAAGCATAAACCGTGGACATACATTGGCAGAATTTATAGATGCCGTTTTGAAGATTCATCGGTACGATTTTGATCTGTGTACTCATGTAATATTAAATCTGCCGGGAGATGATATGCTGGATGCCATTGAGAATGCAAAGATATTATCTGCACTTCATATACAAATCGTTAAAGCTCATTCACTGTACATTGCAAAAAACACACAGTTGTACAACGCCTACGAAAATGGTACAATAGCTTTATGTTCAAAAGAAGATTACATCAAAAGACTAGCTGCTTTTCTGGAATATCTAAGTCCAGATATCGCTGTGGAACGGCTCTTTAGCCGTATCCCGGAAAAAGATGCCGTATTCTGTAATTGGGGTTGCAGCTGGTGGAAATTACGAGATGAATTGTTGACATATATGGAACAGACTAATAGTTATCAGGGAAAAGAATATCATTATCTGAACGGAGCTGCTCTGAAAGAATTAGAGACATAAAACAGGAGGCTTTATTTTTGGCAGGAAACAAACTTACAAACATTCAGGTTTATCGAAAAAAATGGAATATAAATATAGGAGTTATCATTTTCGGGGCTGTATTCATCTATCTGGTTGTAACAGTTTTACTATATCTGACAGGGAATCATGTAACTGCTTACGAAGTAAGAGAAGGATCCATCTTAAAAGATAACGCTTATACTGGCTTTATTGTCAGAGACGAGACAATTGTACAGGCAGAATCTGATGGCTATATCAATTATTTTGCTTTGGAAGGAAGCAAAGTTGGAGCAAAGACCCGCGTATATACCTTGTCTGATAAAAAGCTGGAATTAACCTCGAATACTGACGAAGAATCTCTGGAACTTACTTCTGAGGAACAGAACTCTATATTGATGAAGACTCAGTCATTTTCAGAAAATTTTAGAGAAGAACAATTTAGTGATGTATATACATTAAAAAATAATATTACAAATGTATTGGAAAGCAAATCTAATCAAAGCAGACAAGCTCAATTAGACGCTATGGTTGCAGAAGGAAACAATGATCTTCAGATATATACAGCTGTTTCTGACGGAATCATTCTCTATTCTACAGACGGTTATGAAAACATAACCACTGATCAAGTGACAGAAGATGACATATCAAAAGCTAATTATGAGTCAAAAAATCTAACTGATAATACAAAAATCAAAGCTGGAGATCCTGTATATAAATTAATTCGTTCTAATGATTGGTCTGTTGTTATTCTTCTAAATGATGAGACAGCCAAAGAATTAGCAGATGTAAATCGTGTAAAAGTCTCTTTTTCTAAGGATAACGAGACTACATATGCTGGCTTTTCCATACAAACGAAAAAAGATACCTCCTATGGAATTCTTACCTTCGACAGCTCCATGATTCGCTATGCGGAAGAAAGGTATCTGGATCTGGAATTAATTCTGGAAGATGAATCAGGGCTTAAGATTCCAAAATCTTCTGTAGTAACGAAAAAGTTCTATACCGTTCCAAAGGATTATCTGACATCTGGAGGAAACAGCAGTGGTACAGGTGTACTCGTTGATATCAGTAAAGATCAATCACAATTCCAAAGTGTGGAAGTTTATTATTCTGACGAAGAATCGAATTTGGTTTATCTTGATTATGATGCTTTTGATTCAAATACTGTATTAAAAAAACCGGATTCATCCGAGACCTATGAATTGACTAAAACCAAGAAATTAAAAGGTGTGTATAATATCAACAAAGGATATGCTATATTCAGACAAGTGCAGATTCTATGTGAAAGTGATGAGTATTATATTGTTGCATCCGGTCAAGATTATGGTCTGACAAATTATGACCACATAGCATTATATGGAGATAGCGTCCGTACAGATGATGTGGTATTTTAAGAAGGAGTGGTTAACTTATGTTAAAAGAAAATCTAACATCCGTTGAAAATCAGATTCAGACTGCATGTGAGCGCTCTGGCAGAGATAGAAAGGATGTCACATTAATTGCGGTGAGCAAGACCAAGCCTGTTGAAACACTGGAAGAGGCATATAATTTAGGTGTCCGTGTTTTTGGCGAAAACAAAGTGCAAGAACTGGCAGATAAATATGAAGTACTTCCCAAAGATATTCATTGGCATATGATTGGTCATTTGCAAAGGAATAAGGTAAAGTATATCATCGATAAAGTCGATCTGATTCATTCCGTAGATTCTGTACGTCTTGCAGAAACGATTGAAAAAGAAGCCGCAAAACACAATCTGACAGCCAACATTCTAATTGAAGTAAATGTTGCAAAAGAAGAAAGCAAATTTGGAATAATGCCAGAAGAATTGGATGAATTCATTGAAAAAATTGCTGGTTTTTCACATATTCAGGTAAAAGGGCTGATGACAATCGCTCCTTTTGTAGAAGATCCTGAAGAAAACCGCCCAATTTTCGCGCGTTTACGCAAATTATCTGTTGACATCGCAGCGAAAAACGTTGATAATATTACTATGAGCATTCTTTCAATGGGCATGACAAATGATTATCAGGTAGCCATAGAAGAGGGCGCAACGATGGTCCGGGTGGGAACTGGAATTTTTGGTGCGCGCAATTATGCTCTAGTATAACCGAAGATAGGAGATAATTTAGATGGGAGTATTAGATAAGTTTTTAGATATTATGAAACTGAGTGATGACGACGATTATGAAGATGACGATTTCTTCGATGATGATTATGACGATGATTACGAAGAAAAGCCAAAGAAAAGTTTTTTCCGAAAAGATAAAGAAGAAGTTTATGATGATTATGACGATGATTATGAACCTCCTGTAAAGACAAAGTCTACACGTTCTTCTAATAATAAAGTAACACCGATGCGTCAGCCGGCCAGAAGAAATAATGTCAGCATGGAAGTTTGTGTAATCAAACCTAACTCTGTTGAGGATTCTCGTGAAATTACAGAGACTTTATTAAGTGGACGTACTGTGATCCTGAATCTGGAAGGCCTGGATCTCGAAGTTGCGCAGCGTATTATCGATTTTACTTCTGGTGCAGCGTTTGCAATCAGCGGTAATTTGCAGAAGATTTCCAATTACATATTCTTGGTAACACCTACAAATGTCGATATTTCTGGAGATTTACAGGATTTATTAAATACTTCTTTCGACGCATCATCCATGCGTTCAAGATTCTAATAGCTATGAATAAAGAAGAGATATTGTTACAAAAACGGCTGATTGAACTGTCAAAAATTGCATATGCCCGTGGGATTGTTACATTCTCTGATTTTCTAAATCTGAATGAATTAAATATATTACATACCACTCCAAAAAATTTGTTTATGTCTCAATATGAGACATATGGCGGGTATGACTTATCAGAGCGTCAGATGGTTGCATTTCTACCTGATGCTCTTTATTATGATTATCAATATCCCATTCAGATGGTAGAAATAGCACCAATCAACCAAAAATTTTCAGAAGATTTAAGTCATAGAGATTATCTGGGATCTGTAATGAATCTTGGAATCGAACGAAGTAAATTTGGAGATATTATTGTTGATAATGGCAGGGCAATTCTATTTAGCAAAGAAGAATTAGCTGATTATATCAAGGAAAATCTCACCCGTATCAAACATACGACAGTACAGGCTAAAATCATACCAGATTATGAAGTGTCATATGAGCCGAAGTATGAAGAATTAAAGGGAACAGTTCCTTCTATTCGCCTAGATACCATTCTTTCTATTGCATATCCTTTATCAAGGAGTAAATTAACACCCCTGATTGAATCCGGAAGGGTATTTGTCAACGGAAAATTAATCACAAGCAATGGGTATCATCTAAAAGAAGGAGATATGATTTCTGTTCGCAAAATGGGACGAATATCATATACAGGAATATTATCCGAGACTAAAAAAGGACGATATATGGTCTCTGTTCGCAAATATATATAGACGAGGGAATAATGAATATTGCTATGAATACAGAAAAAAAAACTTATAAGCACTATCTGACATCAATCATATGTATGGTTGTTCTCATCATTTTAGATCAAATCACAAAATTATGTGCAATAAAAAATCTGAAAAATCAGTCACCTTACATTATCATTAAAAATGTATTTCAACTTGAGTATTTGGAAAACAGAGGAGCTGCTTTTGGATTATTCCAGAACCAGCGTGTTTTCTTTTTCGCAAGTGTAATTTTGATAACTATTATTGTAGTACTTTTTTATTACAGAGCTCCAATGGAACAAAGATATCTTCCGCTGAGAATATGTGCTGTCTGCATCATGGCTGGCGCATGGGGAAATTGTATAGACCGAATACGTCTTAATTACGTTGTTGATTTTTTCTATTTTAAGCTGATAGATTTTCCAATCTTCAATGTGGCAGATATTTATGTCACCGTATCAACGATTGCGTTGGCAATCTTAATATGCTTCTATTATAAGGAGGAAGACTTTGAAAGAATACTTCACCGTTGAGAATCAGGAAGGAGAGCGAATTGATCGTTATCTTTCCGAAGAAATGGAAGACCGGTCAAGATCCTATATTCAAAAATTAATCAAAGACCAGTATGTAATCGTTAATCAGAAGCCTGTAAAAGCCAATTACAGGCTTTCTTTAGGTGACATGGTAGAGATTACTCTTCCAGAGGCAAAAGAGCCTGACATTATTCCTGAGAACATTCCGCTGGATATCTTGTACGAAGACCAAGATATTATTATTGTTAATAAACCAAAACAAATGGTAGTTCATCCAGCACCGGGACATTACAGTGGAACTTTAGTTAACGCTTTAATGTATCATTGTGGTCAGGAACTGTCCGGTATTAATGGTACAATGCGTCCTGGAATCGTACATCGCATTGATATGGACACAACTGGTTCTCTGATTGTCTGTAAAAACGATATGGCCCACCAAAGCCTCTCTGAACAATTAAAGGTTCATTCCATCAAACGTGTTTATGTTGCCATTGTGCATGGGAATATAAAAGAGGATAACGGTACCGTTAACGCACCCATCGGAAGACATCCTACTGAGCGTAAAAAGATGAGTATTCATACCAAAAACGGAAGGAATGCTATTACCCACTATAAAGTACTAGAACGTTTTGGAGAGTATACTTATATTCAATGTGAACTTGAGACCGGACGCACGCATCAGATTCGCGTGCACATGGCCAGTATCGGTCATCCATTAGTAGGAGATCAAGTATATGGTCCCAGAAAATGTCCTTTCCCTAAGCTTCAAGGACAAACTCTTCATGCAAAAACTCTTGGAATCATTCATCCCCGAACAGGTGAATATCTGGAAATAAATGCACCGTTACCAGATTATTTTATCGAACTATTAGACAGACTAAGGAATATTTATCATTAAATTATACAAAAATTCTATACAATTACTTCAAATTATTATATAATATATTCATAATTATTTTTGAGGAGCGTGATTGGTATGGCAAAGACAAATACTATAATAACTATCGGCAGACAGTTCGGAAGCGCCGGTAGAGAGATTGGCTATAAAGTAGCAAAGGATCTTGAAATTAAATTATATGATAAAGAGATGCTTGACCGTGCCGCAAAAGAGAGCGGTATATGTCAGGAATTATTCGAGACGCACGATGAAAAACCAACAAACAGCTTTTTATATTCTTTGGTAATGGATACCTATTCGCTCGGTTATTCATCAGGAAGTTATACGGATATGCCGATCAACCATAAGATTTTTCTTGCACAGTTTGATGCAATAAAAAAAATTGCAGATGAAGGCCCATGTATCCTAGTTGGTCGTTGCGCAGATTACGCATTGGAAGAATACGATAATGTATTAAGCGTATTTATTCATGCGGATCTTGATGCACGTATTCGAAGAATTGCCCGTATATACGATTTATCTGACGCCAAAGCCAAGGATATGATCTTGAAGACCGATAAAAAACGAGCTAGTTACTATAACTATTATAGCAATAAAAAATGGGGTGCTGCAGAAAGCTATAATATCTGTCTCGACAGCTCCAAATTAGGAATTGACGGAACAGCAGAGGCAATTGAAAAACTAATAGAAATCAAAGAATCTGATAACAGTAAAAAGTTATAATATGTCCAAAAAGGGGACGTAGTATTTTTTCAAAATACTACGTCCCCTTTTTTAAAATGTGGTGTACCCAAATTTATCTTTTTTGCAAAATACGTTCCGGCCATCCTTTTATATTTCCATTCAAAATAGCCGTAAACATTCTTTGTTTTGCACCGGGGTGTTCTTCATTCAACTGCTTGACCAGTTCCTTGGCATATTGTCTCTTGGTGTATCCATCAATTGGGCAACGACTGGTAACAACAGGCAGGTTATACTTATTTTTAAATCCAATAACATCTGCTTCGTCTACAAACATAATCGGACGTATAACCGTCAGATCCATACGATCTAAGTATGTCCGTGGTGAAAAAGAATAGAATCGACCTTCAAACAGCAAGGAAAGCAGCATCGTTTCTATAATATCATCTTTATGATGTGCATAAGCAACTTTATTGCATCCCATTACTTTTACAGCCTCATTCAACGCACCTTTTCTCATTTTCGCACAGAGAGAACATGGATTGCTTTCTTTTCGTTCCTCAAAAAGAATGTGCGCAATGTCTGTTTTTACAATCTTGTAAGGTACACCCAGTTCTTCACACAACTTCACAACAGGGGTAAAATCACACTCACTGTAACCCAGATCTACCGTAACAGCGCTCAATTCAAAATGCTTCGGATAAAAACGCTGAAGTCCATGAAGTGCATATAACAAAGTCAAACTGTCCTTTCCTCCAGAGATTCCAACTGCAATGTGATCTCCCTCCTCAATCATCTGATATTCGTCAACAGCTTTTCGAGTATAGCTGAGCAATTTTTGTAGCTTCATCTTATATTCATCCTTTCCTGATATCCAGCCTTTATTTTAACAGAAGCCTCTCATAATGTACATAATATTTTCTTAAGATTGTTTTGAAGGTTTCTGAATTCTATTGATGTGCATTTGGAAAATGAATATATAGATTTCTGATACAAGACCCTTTGATATGCTTCCGTGGGTCGCTATTGTAGAAAGATACTTCTGCCACGGAACATGGTAAATTCATAAAAAAGGGAATCTTAGTACCTCCTAAGATTCCCTCAATTTTACAGCTGTTGCTGCCTGTCTGCGTCTATCTTCATCAATGGCAGCATAGTGCTTTTTGGTCGTATTGACATCTTTATGACCAAGAACATCCGCCACAAGATAAATATCTCCAGTTTCTTTATAAAGAGATGTACCATAAGTGCTTCGAAGCTTATGCGGCGTTATTTTCTTATTCGGTGTTACTTGTCGCGCATATTTTTTTACCATATTTTCAACTGCCTGGATTCCCATGCGCTTTCTCTGTGTTGATAAAAACAGTGCATTTTCATGTCCGGAAAGAGGAGTTATGGCTTTTCGGTCTCCTTCCATATAATTTTCTAATGCATCTGCAACTTCATCGCCAAAATATACAACCATCTGACCTCCACCTTTTCTGGTGACGGTAATTCCATTATTTTTAAAATCAACATCCGTTACATCCAATCCTACACATTCAGATACACGAATACCCGTTCCCAGAAGAAGTGTTAAAATAGCCAGATCACGGTCACGTGTCTTTCGATAATAGGTAAGTGCCTGTCCCGTAAGCCTATCACCTGCAGATTCTACATAATCCAAAAGCATTGCAACTTCATCGGTATCCAATCGTATGATTGCCTTTTCGTGCAACTTTGGCATGTCTACCAAAAGTGTGGGATTCTTACTGATCATCTGATGTTTAAAATAATAATTATAAAAGCTGCGTAAAGCAGACATTTTTCTGGAAAGGCCCTTTTCACCATTCGTAATCATTTCGCCATCATTTTCTCGTGTATAGACCTTCAGATATTCCATATACTCCTCAATATCTACAGGTTCGAGATTCTCAAGATCCTGAAGTCGAAACTGATCAATGGTATAATTCTTGTAGATAGGATTATTCTCCATTAAATAACGAAAAAAAACACGGATATCGTATGCATAATTAATACGTGTCTTAGCTGAAGATCTAGGCTCAATTGCACGAAAATAATCCTTTGCAAATGGCGGCAAAGTCTTTAAAACTTCCCGAAGCCGAATCGTCTGTTCAATCTGAGTCTGCTTATAATAAGAGCGTGTTTTCGGTATATCTGGCATAATATAAATCCCCCTTAATATTTATTTTAACCCCTTAATACTTTACATTATATCATATACATTATTTTTCGTCTATATCTTTTGGAAAAATCGGTATTTGTCGTATAGATATATAATTGACATTTTTATGTAGGGTGCCCCCTTAGGGGCACTTGCTATAATCTTATTTCCTAAAATACAATTCACCTTTCACGCCTTTCATCTTGAAATTCTCATAAGTAAGAAAATAATGTTCGTCTGCTGAATAATCCAGATAGAAATCATTATTATCCATGTCATTTTCGTTTGAATCTTTATCCCAAATGGTTACTCCTGCATGTGTTTCATACCATAAATAATAAGTATCTGAAGTACCGGAATTGTCAGTATATTCATACTCTCCAGTCTGTGGATCCATGATCTTATAGTTTTTTCGTATCATATCTAAGTTGTATGAAAAAGTAACTTTACTTTCCATATCTGGGTCTAACTGTTTCAAATACTCCTTTTTCAATTCAAACCATGATTTTTGATATATACCTATCACTTCATCATTCTCATCTTTTTCGTACTCGATTTCATCAATAACAGTAAAATAATCTTCCCAGTTATTTTTCGTAATTTCAACAGTCTCTATTCCTTTTATCTCCTGCCTATTCTTCTGGTCTTCAAAAGAATCTGACGGATATCTTTTGACATAATCCTGATACATGATTACGACACAGACTGCAAAAGAGATAATTAAAATGACTATAGTTATCACCATGATACGTCCAGTTCGTACCTTCTTCTGTTTGCTTTCAGAAGACTTTTTAGAAGACCTCATATAGAACATAATAAAACCACGAATACCAGCTATCACAATGCACACAACTAATAGTACAATTAAAAATCTTGTCAGTGATGTTGATAGCATTCCAACACCTATTCCGCAGAAAGTAAATGAATTGGCAAGACCGCCCAGACCATTTCCACCCCAGTCTCTGGCCCATACCCACAGAAAATCTTTTCCAGTGATTCCCTCATAGACAGATAACCCAATTCCATACAAAATAAATAGTATTCCTAATCCCATATTAACATATGGAAATATTGCAGCAGTAACTGCATCATCGATTGGGATACGGAACATTGCTTCCATAAACACTTTACCAAATACAGTCCAGATGATAATATATACAATCCCTTTTCCGATAAATTTCTTATCAATATCTTCTTTCATAATCTGCTCAAACCTCACTTTCCAAGTGGCCTGATCACCGCATAGTAACTCCTCATTGAGTTCAGCAATACTGATATTTTCTGAAATAATTGTTTCACAGGTTGTTTTAATTTCTTTAATTTTCATTTCTTCTTTATTTAGTTCCCCTATTCTCCTGGTCATTACCTCTTGTAAAGTGATATTACCATCAAGAACCTGCTGTATCTCCGGTAATGAAACTTCCAATAGACGAAGTACTTTAATCTGATTCAGACGTTCTACATCCATCTCAGAATATTCCCGATATCCGTTTGCTTTTCTGGAAGGATGAATCAGACCTTCTTTTTCATAATATCTGATATTAACACCTTTGATTCCTGTCTTTTGTTCTACTTCTTTTATCAGCATTACATTCACCTCGTAAATTATTCATGCGCATGTCTTTTCTTTCTTGAATCGTAGACCCTAAAGTCGCTATAAGGTCAAGAGTTTTTATTGATCTTTTGAAATTATTTATTAACTTTATTCTATATCAGGCTCATAGGCACAGCAAGTACAATAGCTTCTGTTAAACAACAACCGACTTTTTTCTCATATAATCAAATAAAAACAAATAAAAAAATGATGCCTGGTGCAGGAATACCCTGTTCGCCAGACATCTAGATGGGTGAGTATAATATATAAGATAAGTTTTATACTTATATACCGATGTAATGAATTGCTTCTTATAAGACAGTTATATACTATAAAATATCCTTATCATAATATGCGATCGTCAGATATTGTCCTGACTGAATATCATCAGAAATCAAGCCATTCATACCCTTTATCTCGTAGATATAATCATAGATAGAATCATAATGTTCATCTGCATATTCTTCCGCGATACTCCATAAAGTATCACCGGATTCAATCTCAATACTTCTGTAATACTTATACTGAACAGGCGTGTCTTCAGAATTGTCATGTGCATCCACCAGGCTGTTTCCAAAAAAGATACTGAGTCCCATAACGAATAAACAGACTGTGAGCATAACCAATATTTTATTTCTACGTACTTCTCTTCTTCTTTTACTTGCTGTATGTAATCTGTGTGTATTCATGAAACTCTCCTCCTTAATAATATAATCCCCTTATTCTAAAATGATCAGCAAACATTTGTTCCGAACAGCTGTTCTATAGTTGTATTATATACGTCGAACAAATGTTTGTCAATATAAAATCCAAAAATTATCGAACATATTTTCTAAACATTTGTTTGCTTTTTGAATATTGCTGTGATAAAATGAATTTATTAAAGTTCTTATGTACGGAGAGAAGGAGGTTCTTATGGGAAGCGGTAAGATTAGCCCAAAACAACAAGAAATATTAGACTATATTAAATCACAGATACTGGAGAGAGGTTTTCCTCCTGCTGTACGTGATATCTGCGATGCAGTTCATCTAAAGTCTACTTCTTCTGTTCACTCACACCTGGAGACACTTGAAAAGAATGGCTTCATACGTCGTGATCCTACGAAACCAAGAGCGATTGAGATTTTGGATGATTCTTTTAATTTCACGCGTCGTGAAATGGTGAATGTTCCGATGATAGGGCGTGTTGCTGCCGGAGAACCGATACTCGCAGAACAGAACATTGAGAATTATTTTCCTATTCCAATGGAATTCATGCCTAATAACCAGACCTTTATGCTTAAAGTAAAGGGTGAAAGTATGATTAATGCCGGTATTTTCGATGGGGATCTTGTATTGGTGGAACAATGTCAGACTGCACGTAATGGCGAAATGGTAGTTGCTTTAATCGAAGACGGTGCTACTGTTAAGACCTTTTACAAAGAAAAAGATGCGATTCGACTGCAGCCTGAGAATGACTCAATGGATCCAATTATTGTAACTGATGTCAAGATTTTAGGAAAGGTCATAGGAGTCTTTCGTTTCCTTGCTTAGACATTTTCAAAAAAGGAGGACAGCTTTTCATTTCTGTCCTCCTCAAATTAATATCTATAATTCATCCGGATTTATAATTTTCTTTCCATCATTCCAGATACGTTCCAGATTATAAAATTCACGATTTTCTCTGTCAAACACATGTACGATCACATCGCCATAATCCAACAATACCCAGGCACCAGAATTCTGTCCTTCCCGCTGCTTTTGCTCATACCCTGCAATGTGCATTTTTTCTTCTACACTAGCTACCAGAGCGTTTACCTGACTGTCGCTGTTACCATTTGTAATGATAAAGTAATCTGCCAGTACTGATATCTGGGAGATATCTATGATACATGTATCTTCTCCTTTTTTATCTTCCAAAGCTTTGAATGCAACACGTGCCATTTCTTTTGCTTGATCCATAGACTACACCTCCTTATTAAGTTTATTTTTATAATATAAGTATGTTTTCTCAGTCATTGGGTCAACTGATATATTTTTACTGTTCAGATATACCAGCGAATCCTCCAGGATACGATACAGACATTCATTAATGTCCGTGAATGCTAATTTTCTCACTTCTGCCATATTAGGTAATTCTTTTCTTCCAGGCTCAATATAGTCCGCAATATAAATAATCTTGTCTAAAAGTGTCATATTGGGACATCCTGTCGTATGACTTGCGATTGCATTAATAACATCTTTATCTTTAATATGATATTTTTTGGCCGCAAGAAAGGCCCCTAATTTGGCATGAAGAAGACTTGGATTTTTTTTCTCGACTTCTGATACACTTAAATGATACTTATTACATAATTTAATCTTATTCTCACCAGAGATACATTTTGCACAATCATGAAGCAAACCTGCAAGCAATGCTTTTTCAACATCTTCGTCATAACGCATTGCCATGGAAGCTGCTGTATACATAACTCCCAATGTATGCTCATACCGTTCGGTATCTAACTCTGTCATTAATTTTCTTCGTATTTTTGTTATCTTCTGTTCCATATACTCTCACACTCCCATATACAGATGCTTTTTGTAAATATAATCTTCAACATCTGCCGGAACATAGGAAGCGATTGATTGCCCCTCTTTGATTGCTTTACGCAATTCATGTGAAGATATTTTTATTAACGGTGTAACTAATAATTCTATTTTTGCCTGGTACTTCTTTTCCAAATACTGGATTCTTCTTTCCATCTCTTTCCGTGTATTAATCTCGTCACGAAATGCTGCAAGAATTGTACATGTAGGAAAGATTCTTTCAGGATGCACCCAATGTTCTATCATAAACAGCGAGTCTGCACCTATGATAAAATAGAATTCATCCTCAGGATATTTGTTCTTAAAGTATTCTAAAGTACTGTAAGAACAAGAGACTTCTCTTCTCTTCGCTTCATATAATTCCAGTCGAAATTCCTCATATGGAGCAATAGCTAATTGAACCATTTCAACACGTTCCATGACATCCGTTTTCATAGATGTATTGTCCTTGTGAGGTGGATTCCCATTTGGCATATACCAGATCTGATCCAATCCAAACATTTCATAAGCTGCTTTTCCAAGCATCAAATGTCCATTATGAATAGGATCAAAAGTTCCTCCCATAATCCCTATTTTCATAACGTTCGCTCCATCTTATGGCAATTCAATTCGTTTATTTTTATCTTTTCCTTCTTTATACAACACAATTTTTTTACCAATCACCTGTACTACCTGTGATTTTGTACGTTCTGCAAGTATCTCTGCCAAAGCTCGTGGATCGTCCGCACAGTTCTTCAGAACACTGACCTTAATCAGTTCTCTTGCATTTAATGCCTCTTCAACAGCTTTTGTGAGCTCAGGCGTCATACTATTTTTTCCAATCTGAAAAATCGGATCCATCGTCATCGCAAGGCTTTTCAAATATGCTCTTTGCTTTGTCGTCATCTTTTTACTCCTTCATCTCTATATCGTCATTTATTTATAGTAATCAAACTGTAATCCATACATACGCACGGTATCACCTTCCTGAATTCCAGCTTCTTCCAATTCATCCAGAATACCTGTATCTTTTAAAAACTTCTGGAAAAAAGCAAATCCTTTCTCCGAATCCAGATTTGTGTAACCAAGCATTTTTTCAATCTTTGGACCTTCTACAACATAGATTCCCTCTTCCACTTCGACAGTATACGGAAGATCTTCATATATTAATTCTTCTTCAGGGAAATATTCCTGTTCAAAGATAACTGGTGCTTGGTCTAGTTCTTTTAATCGATCTGAAACATAATATAAGAGTTCCTGAATTCCCTTTCCTGTTACACCTGAAATCGGAAATACTTTGATTCCCTTTGGTTCAAATTCATCTTTCAGACGCTTTAACGGATCTTCCCCATCAGGGTAAATTACATCAATCTTGTTGGCCGCAATAACTTGTGGACGCTGTGCTATCTCAGGATTATAGGCTTCCAATTCTGCATTTATTTTATAAATATCATCTACTGGATCTCGTCCTTCAGTACCTGCCGCATCAACAACATGTATCATAAGTTTTGTACGTTCAATATGGCGTAAGAACTCATGTCCAAGTCCTACACCTTCAGATGCGCCTTCAATCAGGCCCGGAATATCTGCCATAACAAATCCTCTTCCATCAGGAAGATCGACGACTCCCAGATTCGGATTCAGAGTTGTAAAATGATAATTTGCAATTTTAGGCTGAGCATTTGTCACACGTGACAGCAATGTGGATTTCCCTACGTTAGGGAATCCTACAAGTCCAACATCTGCTATAACTTTCAATTCCAGATTTACCCAGAGTTCACGGGAAGGCTGCCCTGGCTGCGCATATTTAGGAACCTGCATGGTCGCTGTTGCATAATGTTGATTGCCCAGGCCACCTTTTCCGCCTTTTAATATAATCTGGCGTCGATTATCCCCAGACATATCGGCAATGACTTTTCCAGATTCTGCTTCTTTTATGACTGTGCCTTCTGGAACCTTCAATATAATATCTTCTGCATCTGCACCATGACATCTGCGTTTCCCGCCCGGCTCTCCATCTTTAGCGGTGTATTTTCTTTTATGACGAAAATCCTGCAATGTATTCAGCCCTTCATCAACCTCAAAAATAACATCGCCGCCGCGTCCTCCATCGCCACCGTCTGGGCCTCCATTTGGTACATATAACTCCCGGCGAAAGCTTACATGGCCGTCACCGCCTTTTCCTGATCTGATAAATATCTTTGCTCTGTCTGCAAACATATACTTATTCCTCTCTTATTTACAAAAAAGAGTGCTGCTATATAACTGAATGTCAGTTATCCTGCAACACTCTCTTCAACTCATAACTACTTAAGCTACCGGATAGATAGAAACCTGTTTCTTATCTCTTCCTTTTCTCTCAAATCTTACAACGCCATCTACAAGTGCGAACAATGTATCATCACCGCCACGTCCAACGTTAACACCTGGGTGAATCTTTGTTCCGCGCTGTCTGTAAAGGATATTACCAGCTTTTACAAACTGTCCGTCTGCTCTCTTGGCACCAAGTCTCTTAGACTCAGAATCTCTACCATTCTTTGTAGAACCAACACCTTTTTTATGAGCGAAAAACTGAAGGTTTAATTTCATCATGGTTGCTGCACCTCCTCGAATGTTAAATCAATATATTCTGCATAGTTTTCATCATCCACCATTTGTTCCAATCCGAGAATCATAGTTTTTAACAACAACTCTGCTTCTTTCGAAGGTGAATCACTTAAATAAAAAGCAATCATCCCTTCTTCCTGATCACTGTCCACAGAAAACTCATCTTCTGCATACAGATCAATCGCATTTATTGTATTCAGCACCAGCACTGAAGCTGCGGCACATACGATATCCTGGCCTTCATCCGCATATTCAGCATGCCCTTTTGTCTGAAACCCTATGCATTCTTTTCTGTCGTTCTGAAAAATGGTTACATGAATCATGGATCTTCTCCAAATTAAGCATTGATTTTGTCAATCTTTACTGCTGTATACTGCTGTCTGTGACCGTTTTTCTTATGGTATCCAGTTTTTCTCTTATACTTGTAAACGATGACTTTCTTAGCTTTGCCGTTCTCTACAACAGAAGCTTCTACTGTTGCTCCTTCAACGGTTGGATTACCAACTTTTAATTCGTTGTCACTTACTGCAAGCACCTGGTCAAATGTATAAGTTTCACCAGCTTCTACACCAAGTTTTTCTACTTTAATGATATCGCCTTCGGCTACTTTGTACTGTTTACCACCTGTTGCTATAATTGCGTACATATGGCACCTCCTATTATCATTACTCGCCAACTACGGTGTCCGTTACGGACTTTTAAACCTCGTTGTGCGGCATACTGGTATATAATAGCATATGATTTTTCAAAAATCAAGTATTCTTATGAAAATTTATTTGCAAAAATATCAATGCACTTACTACTAGAATAATCCCGAATATATTGTAGATATTCAACGTCTCCTGATACAAGAGAACCCCCAAAAGACTGGCTGCGACTACTTCAAAAGAAGCTATGATCGGAGCTTTGCTGCTCTCCATATATTTAAGTCCAATGGAATAAAAGATATATGGAAATGCCAGTGTTACCACACTCCCTACAATCACCAATGGCATTTTGGAAAGATGGTCCGATATTAAGCGAATTGTGTCAACTGGTTCACATATGATCAGCGTTGCAAAAGATGCAAATAAAAATGTATAAAATGTCAAGGTAAGCGAATCATATTTATCCATTATTGCTTTTCCAAGGATTGTATAGAGAGAATATCCTAGCCCTGAACAAAGACCAATGAATAATGTGATCATCTTGTGTTCTCCCAGACCCGTATCGGACAGTCCGACAACCAGAACACAGCCGACAAATGACATCAGTAATGCAACAATCTTCTGAAACGTTATCTTTTCCTTAAAAAATACTAATGATAAAATCATAACAAAAAAAGGAGCCGTATATAATAAGACCACTGCTACAGAAAGAGATGCCCTCTGTACAGTCTCTGCATATGCCAGGTTATTGACAAACAGACTTCCGATCCCTGTTCCCAAGAACCATTGAATATCTTTTTTTTCAATTTTTAATTTCTTACGATCTGTAAGCAATAGAAATATTGCTAAAACAATCGTTGAAACACAGATTCTGACAGCCGTTATCTGACGAGTATGGAAACCGATATCTGCAATATATCGAGTAACTATTCCCATAGATCCCCAGAGGACAGACGCAAGTAAAACAAAAAATGGAGCAGTTTTCTTCATAGATTCTCCTTAAAGATACTCTCTTTATAAATTTAACAATTTGCAGGCATTTTTAGAAAATATCATTTCTTTTTCTTCTTCTGTCAACGGCATATTAGATAGGATTTCTACAAATTCCTTCTGCCCTCCCCACGGTGAATCCGTTGCAAATAATATTTTATCTGCGCCATGATTTCTCACGATCCGAACAAACTGTTCTTCTGGCATACGATCTAACACTACTCCAGTATCAAAATACACATCTTGACCGACCAGATAATCCTCCACATCATCCCACAGTTCATTTCCACCCATATGGGCAAGAATCATCTTTTCAGGTTCTACTTCTTTTAATACCTCGCAAGCCATCTGTGGTGTACAGTGAACATCTTCTGGACACTTCGGATCTACACCTGCATGTACAACAATAATAAATCCCAGCTCAGATGCATAAGAAATTAATCTTTTGAAACATATATCATTAAAATACATATCCTGATAATCTGGATGCAGTTTTATTCCTTTCATTCCCATAGAATTGATTTCGCGAAGCTGTTCCTTATAATTAATACTTGCAGGATGAATACCTCCAAAAGAAATAACCGATCCTTCCAGATACTTCGCTGCGAACCGATTGACCGATTCAATCTGCGATACTTTCGTAACTGCCGGAAGTGCCACTGAGATATCAATACCAGCTTCTTCTGTTGATTCCAGCAACCCATGATAAGTGCCGTCTGTAAATGGTCTGATCTGACAGACATTTTGTAAAAATTCTATGGTTCCTTTCGCTATCTTATCTGGAAACATATGTGTATGAAAATCAATAATCATCTAATCCTCACATTCTTTCATCTTATCATAGCAATATCCAATGATATCACGTCTTGTTATAATTCCAATAAAATGTCCCTGATCATCCACAACCGGGACAAAATTCTGTTCCATAGCTTTACCGATCAAATCTTCCATATTGGATTTTGCAGTCACACATTGATAGTCAAGTCTGCGCTCGACTTTCATAATACTAATATCTTCTGCATCTTTCAAATTCAATATATTCCACTTTTTCAAAGACCACAAAAGATCACCTTCAGTAATAGACCCTACATATTTCCCCTCTTTATTTAAGATCGGTACAGAAGAATACTTGTGGTATTCCATGATCTCCAGCGCCTGCCGCAGAGTATGGTAGTCATAAATATACGCCAGTTCGCTTTTAGGCTTAATAAAAAACAAAATATTCATGATGAAGACCTCCCCAAGTCTTTATAAGTTAAATCATTGTATTAACAAATATGTCATAAATCGCATTAATTGCAACACTGAAATCATGGTTTCTTACACCAATGATAATATTCAATTCACTGGACCCCTGATCAATCATTTTTACATTCACATTTGCATGTGCCAACGCAGAGAATATTCTTCCAGAGGTTCCCCTAGTCGCACGCATACCTCTTCCTACAACAGCAATCAAAGCAAGATCGGATTCTAACTCGAGAAAATCCGGCTCTACAGCTCTGTGAATACCCGCAATAACTTTCTGCTCTTTCTCTTCAAATTCATCCTGATGAACAAAAATTGTCATTGTGTCAATTCCAGAAGGCATATGCTCAATAGAGATATCATTTTCTTCAAAAACTTCCAACACTTTTTTACAGAATCCTACTTCCGAGTTCATCATTGCCTTTTCTACCGTAATAGAGGCAAAGTCTTTCTTACCGGCAACTCCTGTGATTACGAATCTTGGCTTTCTGCAAGTGTCTTCGACAATTAATGTTCCTTTATCCTCTGGTGCATTTGTATTACGTATATTAATAGGAATTCCTTCCTTTCGAACTGGGAAAATCGCATCTTCATGCAAAACAGATGCTCCCATATAAGACAATTCTCGCAATTCCCGATATGTAATCACATCGATCGATTTTGGATTCTTTACAACCCTCGGATCTGCAATCAGAAAACCTGATACATCTGTCCAGTTTTCATACATCTCTGCGTGAACAGCTTTTGCAACAATCGAACCTGTAACATCTGATCCGCCTCTTGAAAATGTTTTAATTCTTCCGTCTGGCATAGATCCATAGAAACCCGGAATAACAGCACGTTCTGTCTTGGCAAGTCTCGCAGAAAGAATTGCATCCGTTTTTTCACTGTCAAAATTGCCATCTTCATCAAATTTAATTACATCTGCAGCATCAATAAATTCATATCCCAAATATGCTGCCATAACGATACCATTTAAATATTCACCTCTTGATGCAGCATAATCTCTTCCGATCTTACGGCTGAAGTTGGTACGGATCGTCTTAAATTCATCGTCCAGACTAATCGACAGACCAAGGCCCTGGATAATCTCATCATAACGTGCCTTAATTGCCAATAGCTGCTTTTCTACTTCTTCTTCATATTCATCATGGTCTAAAATAGCAATCCCATAACAACTATATAACATATCCGTAACCTTTGTATCATCTGGCGTACGTTTTCCAGGTGCTGAAGGAACAACGTATTTTCTACTTTCTTCCTTCCGGATAATTCTGCCAACTTTTTTAAACTGCTCGGCACTTGCCAACGAACTTCCACCAAATTTTACAACCTTCTTCATCTTTTCTGTAATCCTCCAAACTGCTTTTTCTACTGGTTTTACTTATACTCTTTCCATATATTACATCATTTTCCAGACATCTGCAATGGACTATCTTCATGAAATTTAATACTGAACAACATCTGCAAATGTAGCATTTGATGCTTTTTGCAAATCAGCAGGTCTTAACTTAATCTGCATTCCAAGTTTTCCCCCACTTACATGCATATACTCTAATGCTTCTGCTGATTCCTGAATAACCGTTGGAAATTGCTTTTTCATACCAATTGCCGTACATCCTCCACGCACATAGCCTGTAACTTTTGTCAAATCCTTCAGATGAAGCATTTCCAAAGATTTTTCACCGACAACTTTAGCTGCTTTCTTAAAATCAATCTCTTCTTCAATCGGAATTACAAATACATAATGCTGTCCTGTCTTCCCCGTTGTCACCAGGGTCTTATATACAAGCGAATGATCATATCCCAATTTATCTGCCACCTGGATTCCATCTGTAAACTCATCACATTCATATTCCTCATATTCATAAGGAATCTTTTGACGATCTAACATACGCATTGCATTAGTCTTTACTTCTTTTTTACTCATAAGATTCAACTCCTAATATGATATCTGTTCCTAATGATTCCAGCGAAACAAAAGCCTCTTCTGATGAAGTATCCGAATTCTCAGCATATACTTCCAATCGATGAAAATGAAGCGGCACTTCTTCTGGATTCTCCCCAATATATGACAAAAAAGCTTCCATAACAAGATTCGGCTTCAGATTCTGTTCGCTTCCTGTAGCTAATAAAAGATATATATTATCTTCTGACACCTGCATTTTATAGATCATCGGTTTGATATCTACTTCTTTTTCACTACGTTTTGTTTTCTTCCATACAACAATTTGTGGTTGGGCCATAAAGGAATCAACCTTTTCTGACCAATCCTGCGGAACAGGTAGCATGACATCAGACGACTTAAAAGACTCCAAAAGTGTCACTTTATAATCGGCAGCATCAACAATAGTCATACCACTATATTTCTTATCATCCGGGATCTGTCGAAAGCTTACGATTTCAATCCCCTCTACCATAACCTGATTCATTCTGCGTACAGCCTCTTTTGAATCAATCGGTTCCTTTAATTCGATATCCAGATACTCACCATCACTGGTAATTCCTACACCCAGAGGCTGCGCAAAAGACATAATCATATGCGGGCTGTACCCGCCAGTGAAAGCGATAGGAATATCCGCCCGCCGCATAACCTTCTGAAAGAATCGCATAACATCCAGATGACCTATAAACTTCATAATCCCATATTTTCGAAATTTAATTCTTGCCTTCAAAACAGACACCTCCTCCGTATGTTGCCGCTCCACAACCAGAGCACTGGATCCTACAATTCGGTGTGGTTTCCCCCCTCATTGCACGTTCCCATTCTCTTCTCAAAAATGCTTTGGTTACTCCGATATCAATAAAATCCCATGGGAAGATCTCGGATTCATCGCGTTCTCTTAAGTTATAGAACCCTATATCAATTCCCGTATTTTCAAATGCTTTCATCCACTTTTCGTTATCAAAAGTCTCACTCCAGGAATCGTAGATACATCCTGACTGATAGGCTTCCAAGAGCACTTTACTGACTCTCCTGTCTCCACGGGCAAATACACCTTCCAATACTGTAACTTCCGCATCATGCCAGTGATACTTTAAGCTCTTACGGTTTAATTGCTCTTGAAATTCATGTTTTACAACTGCTGCTCTGGCAATGTATTCCTCATTCGTATACATTCTCGCCCATTGAAAAGGAGTAAAAGGCTTTGGAATAAAGAAAGAAGTACTTGTCGTTATCTGACACTTTCCATTACGTTGATCCTTAGGAATCTCATAATAACGTCTTGCAATCTTATCTGCAAGCCTTGGGATCTCTTTCATGTCCTCTTCTGTCTCCGTCGGAAGTCCCAACATGAAATAAAGCTTGACCTTATTCCATCCACCTTCAAATGCCTGTCCGGCACCATCCAGAATAATTTCTTCTGTAAGACCTTTGTTGATTACATCTCTCATACGCTGAGAGCCAGCCTCTGGCGCAAATGTCAGACTGCTCTTACGAATATCCTGAACCTTCCCCATTACATCCAGAGAAAATGCATCGATTCTAAGAGAAGGCAAAGAGATATTGATTCCCTGATCTTTAAATTCATCTATCAAAAAAGTAACGAGTTCTTTTAACTGACTATAATCACTGGAACTTAAAGAGCTTAATGATATCTCTTCATGTCCGGTATTTTTTAGCATATCGTATGCACATTGCTTGAGCATCTCAACATCACGTTCTCGTGTCGGGCGATACAACATACCAGCCTGACAAAACCGACAGCCCCGGATACATCCCCGCTGAATCTCTAATACCACTCTGTCCTGTGTCGCTTTAATGAATGGAACTACAGGAGCCTGTGGATAAAACGTTTCGGTCACATCTAATACCATCTGCTTGTGAATCTTCTCTTTTGCGTGTGAATTATTCGGAATAAATGAAGCAATCGTCCCATCCTCTTTATATTCTACATCATAAAATGCCGGGATATAGACACCTTCTATTTCCGCAGCTTTTTCGAGGTAGTTCTTTTTAGAGCCACCATTTTTCTTGTTTTCTTTATAAAGATCCATCAATTCATAATATACGGTCTCACCTTCACCGATATAGAACATATCAAAAAATTCGGCAAGCGGTTCTGGATTATAAGTACAAGGTCCTCCCCCAATTATAATCGGATCATCCTCCGTACGTTCACTGGATTTTAATGGAATCCCGCTAAGATCCAGTACCTGAAGAATGTTTGTATAACACATTTCATACTGAATCGTAATTCCCAGAAAATCAAATTCTTTGATTGGATCCTGTGATTCTAAGGCGAAAAGTGGGATATGCTCCTCTCGCATGATTTGATCCAGATCCATCCAGGGGGAATAGACTCGCTCACACCATATGTCCTCTCTTCGGTTAAACATATCATACAATATCTGTATTCCCAGATGAGACATTCCAATCTCATAGACGTCTGGGAAACACATCGCAAATCTAATATCTATGTTTTCTTTAGATTTCATCACGGAGTTTACTTCTCCTCCGATATAACGTGCTGGTTTTTCTATTTTCATTAAAATATCATCACTTAACGCCAGTTTTCTCACTAATTAACACCTCATTATCATAAAATTAACATAAACTCTGACCATCTATCTGCTCACTTCTTCAAATTGTACTATAACAAATCAGATATGTCAAAAACGATATTCGGTTTTTCATATATAAGCAAAGAAAAACGACCAACTATCATAGCTGATCGTTCCCTAATTATATTATTACTTTACATCGCTTCCCATTTCTTTCTGTTTTCTCGACTCTTTCCCAGAATTGTTAAATACTTCTCGATCTAAAGCTTTATTTTGATTAGCAACAATCGTTGTACATACTGCATCACCTGTAATGTTAACAGCAGTTCTGGTCATATCCAGAATACGGTCAATACCCATGATAAGACCGATTGCTTCTACCGGAAGTCCTACGGAGTTAAATACCATTGTCAGTGTAACAAGGCCAACACTTGGAACACCCGCTGTTCCAATAGATGCCAGAGTTGCAGTACCAATAACCGTTAGATAATCTGTCAAACTAAGATGAATCCCAAATGCCTGTGCCGCAAAAACAACTGCCACACCTTGCATAATTGCTGTTCCATCCATATTGATCGTAGCACCAAGAGGAATCGTGAATGAAGAAATCTTCTTAGACACACCCATCTTTTTGCTCAAAGTGTCAATGGACATTGGGATCGTCGCATTAGATGTTGCCGTTGAAAACGCAAATGCCATGACAGGGAAGAAATTCTTAATGAATATAATCGGATTCAGCCCGGTAAATACTTTCAATAGCGCCATATATACTACGAAACACTGAATTGCAAGAGCAATCAATACACCTATCATATATTTCGCCAGTGGAACAAATGCGCTGAAACCAATATTCGCAAAAGTTCTGGAAATCAGGCAAAACACCCCTATTGGTGCCAGACTCATGACCATCATAGTCATTTCCATCATAATATCATTGAACTGACTGAAGAAGTTACCGACGGTCTCTGTGCGCTCTCCTAATTTTGCAAGAATAATACCTACAATCAACGCAAACACAATAATCTGTAGCATATTTCCATTCGCAAGTGAATTGATCGGATTATCAGGAATAATATTCAATAATGTATCCGTAAGGCTTGTAGCTTCCATGCTCTGCACATCCGCCGCATTGGACTGAACCGCACTCATATCCAATCCAACACCTGGATTAATAATATTTCCAACAGAAAGTGCTACCGTAACAGCAAGGGCTGTTGTAAAGAGATAAAAAACCAAAGTACGCACACCGACAGTTCCTAATTTCTTCGTATCACCGATAGACATACTTCCACATACCAGAGAACAGAATACCAAAGGAACAACCAGCATCTTCATCAGACGAATGAAGCCTTGTCCAATTACATATAATATTCCTTCTACAATTATGTCATCTTTTATATGGCTGGATGGTACCATATAACATAATATAATTCCAAATATTGCTCCCAAGATCAACGAAATAAATATCTTCGTTGTAAGCCCTATCTTTTTCTTTTCTTTTGCTTTTTTCATATTACACCACCTCATTCATATATTCCTTTAATGAATCCTTCCAATCCGGCATCTCATAAACATCTATGATCCTAAGGATAAAATTATCAAGCACTGCATATGCCGGTCTGGCAGAAGAAAGATCAGATTCATTGGTAGGAACGGTTTTTAATTCTGCATTCTTACCTGCAAGTCTCAATATCTCCAGCGCAAATTCATATCGATTACATACACCTTTGCAAGTAGCATGATATGTTCCATATTCGTTGGTCTGAATCAGATATAGAATAATTCTTGCAAGATCCTTGGCACTTGTCGGAGAACCAAACTGATCTGATGCTACAGATAGTACCTTCCCTTCCTCAGCAGCTGCAAGGACTCTGGTCACAAAATTATTCCCTCTTCCATAGACCCAATTACTTCGAACAATAAAATGCTTGTGTGTGAACTCTTTTACATAATTCTCGCCAGCTCTTTTCGAACGCCCATACACAGTCTTGGGATTGGTGTCATCAAACTCACTATAAGGAGTCTTACTCAGTCCATCGAACACATCATCTGTGGACAGCTGTACCATCTTCGCACCCACCTTACGTGCCACGATACTCAAGTTTCTCGCACCCAGTGCATTGACTCTATATGCCAGTTCCGGTTCCCTCTCACACAGATCGACATCCGTAACTCCAGAACAGTTAATAATGACATCTGGACGATTGATCTCTCCGAAACTAAGTACTTCGTCTGTCTTAGTGATGTCCAATTCTTCTTTATCTGTGTTAAACACTTCCATTTCCAAAGGATCAATCACATCGTTAATTGCAGTTCCAAGCTGCCCGTTCGAACCTACAATCCATACTTTTAACATATAAAAACCTCCTCAACATACGAAAAGCGTTGATTTTACTATAATCAACGCTTTATCTTCTCATTACGAGTATTATATCAATTTCAATAAACAGTGTCAAGTTATAGGTTTTTCCATACTTCTGCCACATCCAGATCATAAGTAATTTCTTCCACAATGCGATCGCTGTCTACATTCAACACTTCCTTTTCCTGGGTCTTCATAGTTACAAACACCGCAAAAAGCATAAAACATAGAAATGCACGCAACCCAAGTGTCCCCCGTACAGGTATCTGGTCTTCTCCATATATTTCTCGATATGCCATTCCATAACGAGGATGAACGGCCGGTATTGATCTACGGTCACTATAAAGTTCCCTCGTCTGCTCCAATAATTGCCTTCTACGCTTTTCTGAATCATTCAAGAATATCACCCCGATAAACTATATGATTCAGAAATCCTTTCTATTCATCTTCAGACACTAGCGTTCAGCCAATTCTTTGATAATATCTTCCCAGGTAATTCCTTTTTCTACCATTAATACCATGGCATGGTAGAGGAAATCCGATAATTCATACTTTACCTCTTCCGGATTCGGATTCTTTGCCGCAATAACAACTTCTGTAGCTTCTTCTCCTACTTTCTTCAGAATCTTATCAATTCCTTTGTCAAACAGATAATTCGTATAAGAACCCTCTTTTGGATTCATTTTTCGGTCGACAATAGTAGCATATACCGACTCAAATACCTTTAACGGATTGGTCTCATCATAATCCGTTCCTGCAAGCGGCTGGAAAAAGCATGTTGGATTTCCTGTATGACACGCCACACCAACCTGATCTACCTTTGCAAGCAATGTATCATAATCGCAGTCAATTGTCAGAGACTTTACATACTGAAAATGTCCACTTGTCTCACCTTTGACCCAAAGCTGTTGTCTACTCCTGCTAAAATAGGTCATCTTACCTGTCTTAATCGTCTGATTAAACGCTTCTTCATTCATATAAGCCAGCATCAATACTTCCTGTGTTTTGTAGTGTTGAACAACCACAGGAAGTAAGCCCTGCTCATTGGTTTTAAATTGGGAAAATTCCATAATACTCTCAAAAGAAGTCATTGCAATATCTTCTTTTCCACATTTCGTCTTAAATGCATCAAAATCCATATCCGTCTGACTGACATATTTCCCGGACAGTCCTTTCACACCAGAACATTTCAGGATTTTGAATAACTCATCTTCTTCCATCGTATCCGTCACAATTACACATGGAACATCCGTTACATTAACAACAGAATTCAAGTCTAATCTATGCATAAATACAATTTCACTGCAGCATTCCTGAATAATGTGCTGATGTTTGAATAATGCATCAAAATCCTGCAAGGAAACTGCCAGTTTTTCCTTACCAAATCTCTTGGCAGCATCTTCCAGAAGCTTTCCACTTCCTTGCTTTGAAAAATTGACCATTGCTCGTTTTGCACCTGCATATAATATTTTCTTAATATCTTCCTGTCTCTTTACATTACCACCAGCTACCATTGGAATACGAATCACACGATTCATACGTTTCATCAAATCTATCGACTCATCATGTTCTTCATCCGATTCTGATAAATCAAATATCAATAATTCATCCGCTCCATTGTCACTATAACTCTTCGCAAGTGCAACAGCATCTTCTGAAATTACAGTATGGTCATCGAACCATTTTACAGCTTTTCCTCCCGCAATAAACAGGCAAGGAATCAATTTTTTAAAATTCATATCTATCTTCTCCTTTTATAGGCTTCCTTTTGTTGTCCATGCTTCCTGTATTCTCGGCTCATCCATCGTTGCCATGTCCAGAGCTTTTCCGAAACTTTTAAACAGTGCTTCTGCCTTGTGATGATTGTTCTCGCCATCTAAAATACGAAGATGAATATTCATCATGGCACTATAAGATACTGCATAAAAGAATTCCTTTATCATTTCAGTATCCATATCTCCAATGCAATCGACCGTAAATTCAGAATCAAATCTTAGATATGGTCTTCCCGACAAGTCTACGGCACACAATGCCAAGGTCTCGTCCATTGGAAGGATAAAATGACCATAACGCCTAATTCCGACTTTATCGCCAATTGCTTCCATTATTGCCTGTCCTAACACAATCCCAGTATCTTCAATAGTATGATGGCAGTCCACCTCGAGATCACCTTTTACCTTTACAGTTAAGTCAAATAATCCATGTCTGGCAAATCCATCCAGCATATGATTCAAAAAGCCAACCCCTGTATCAATATCTGTTTTTCCGGTGCCATCCAGATTGAATGTTATCATAATATCTGTTTCTTTTGTTTTTCTTGTACAACTGGCTGTCCGCTCCATATTACGCGCCTCCTATTTTATCTCTGTTCTTATTCAAAACGAACCTTGATGGAATTTGCATGCGCAGTTAATTGCTCTGCTTTTGCAAAATTCTCAATATCTTCATGGATCTCTTCCAGCGCTTCTCTTGAATATGCAATAATGCTTGATTTTTTGATAAAATCATCCACTGATAATGGAGAGAAAAATTTTGCAGTTCCATTCGTAGGAAGGACATGGTTTGGTCCAGCAAAATAATCTCCCAGAGGCTCACTGGAATATTCGCCTATAAAAATCGCTCCGGCATTGCGGATTTTTGTCATCACATCATAAGGATTCTTTGTCTGAATCTCCAAATGTTCTGACGCAATATCATTTGCAATCTCAATCACTTCTTCCATGGTATCTGCCACAAGGATATATCCATAATTATCCAAAGACTTCTGTATAATTTCTTTTCGGGATAATACTTTTACGAATTCATCCACTTCGTCCGATACCTTTTGTGCCAATTCTTCGCTTGTCGTTACCAGAATTGCAGATGCTAATTCATCATGTTCTGCCTGCGACAGCAGATCCGCTGCAACATATCTGGGATTGGCCGTATCATCTGCAATAACGAGAATCTCACTTGGTCCTGCAATGGCATCAATACTGACATGACCATAAACTGCTTTCTTCGCCAACGCTACATATATATTGCCAGGTCCCACAATCTTATCTACTTTTGGAATACTTTCCGTACCATAGGCTAATGCTCCGATTGCCTGCGCTCCTCCTACTTTGTAGATCGCATCTGCACCTGCCTCGCAGGCCGCAATCAGAGTATTCGGCGTAACTTTACCATCCCTTCCCGGAGGTGTCACCATAATAATTTCATCCACACCGGCTACCTTTGCCGGAACAATATTCATCAATACAGAAGACGGATACACAGCTTTCCCGCCCGGCACATACACGCCAACTCTATGTAATGGTGTTACCTTCTGTCCAAGCATCGTCCCATCTGGTTTACTGTCAAACCAACTGTATTGTCTCTGCTTCTCATGATAAGTCTTAATATTATGCAGTGCCTTTCGGATAATTTCGACCAATGCCGGATCTGCCAGATCATATGCCTCCTGAATCTCTTCTTCTGTAACCCGGATATTCTCAGCAGATATAATTGCTTGATCAAACTTCTTCGTATAATCAAAAAGTGCCTGGTCTTTTTCTGTTTTCACGCGTTCTAAGATCTCAGCGACTCCCTGTTCATACTGCCCATAATTATTAGGACTTCTCTTTAAAAGATCTTCCAAAAGATTCTGTCTCGTATCTTTATCCAAATGTTGTATTCTCATACAATCGCATCCTTTCTATATTATCTATATCTGTATCTGTGTACGAAGCTTTGTAAGAAGTGACTTAATTCTGTCGCTTTCCATACGCATGCTCACTGGATTCACGATCATTCTTGCAGACAGAGGACATACTTCTTCTAATACTTCCAGACCATTTTCCTTCAAGGTAGACCCAGTCTCAACAATATCTACAATTACTTCTGACAATCCTACAATCGGAGCAAGCTCAATAGAACCATTTAACTTAATGATTTCTACCGTCTGATGCTTGGTATTATAGAAATAGTCCTTAGCAATGTTCGGATATTTCGTCGCAACGCGAATCAACTCATGATGTTGAAGTAATGGTGCTGCATCCTTATAACCACAGACACACATTCTGCACTTTCCATATCCAAGATCAAGCACCTCGTGGACCTTACGCCCCTCCTCAAGGATGGTATCTTTTCCTACAACTCCGATATCAGCTGCACCATACTCTACATAAGTAGGAACATCAGGACCCTTTGCAAGAAAGAATCGAAGTTTTAATTCTTCGTTTGTAAAGATTAATTTTCTTGAATCTTTATCTTTCATTTCCTCACAGGTAATTCCAATCTTTTCAAATAATTCCAGTGTCTGTTTTGCCAGACGTCCTTTTCCCAAAGCAAATGTAAGGTATCTCATGTTGTCACTAACTCCTATCTGTACTATTCACAATCTTATGCTCACCAGTCACCAGATTAATCATGGTAATTTCCCCTGATTTCTTGATGTAAATCAGATTGCCGGCATAATATTCTTTTCCATATGCTACATAATCTTCTAATAGCTTTCCTTTGTCTTTCTTAATAAGTTCTGCATTCTTTGCCTTTCTTCGGAAATCTTTTGCGAGGGCAATAGCCTCTCTCTGTTTTCCTTCATCGTATACGATCATTGTATTCTTTCTGGTATATACAATGCGAATTTTCAGGCGAGTCAAAGCATTCATCAATTCATCCAGTACAATAGCAAAACCTATAGACGGAGATTGCTTGCCGAACTTTTCAATCAAATGATCATATCGTCCACCTTTTACAATCGCATCTCCTGTTCCGAATGTATATCCCCGGAAAATAATGCCTGTATAATATCCATACGTACCTGTCATACTCAAATCAAAGTTCACGAACTTTTCTACCCCGTATAGCTTTAATGTATCATAGATCTTTTCCAGGCGGCGAATTGCCATTACACCTTTTGAATTCGGTGCAATATTTTTAGCATGAACGAGAATATCTACGCCACCGACCAACTCGTTTAGTGCAGCGAACGCCTCTTTAGAACTTCTCTTCACCTGGATACTCTCAAGAAATTCTTCTACTCCAAAGTAATTACGATTATTGATCAATTCTCTGACACGCTCTTCTGCTTCTTCATCCAGGCAGGCATCTTCTATCAGGCTCTGAAAGAAGTCTACATTTCCCACATTTAACTGAAATTCTTTTAATCCTATCGTAAGCAGAGATTCAATGACCAGTGCAAGCATCTCAGCATCTGCCTCAACAGAATCATCTCCCATTAACTCAGCACCCATCTGAGTTGTCTCACGCAGACGGCCCTGATAATTAGAATGGTTTACAAACGTGTTTCCGGTATAACAAAGACGAATCGGCAATTCTTCTTCTTTGAATAAGGTTGCAACTGCACGTGCGATGGACGGAGTGATATCCGGACGCAGTGCAAGTGTATTCCCGTCTTTATCAAAAAACTTATATAAATCTTTGGATGGAATAGTACCAATCTCTTTTCCAAACACATCAAAATATTCAAATGTCGGTGGCTGGATATCATGGTATCCGTAGAGGTGAAATACCTTTTTAAGACGTCCTTCCAGCGCAAGTCTTTTTCCACATTCTACATTGTATATATCTCTGACTCCTTCCGGAGTATGCAATACTTTTTTCATATTTCCTCCAAAATCATTGTAATCTTTCCACTTTAACATGCTACCACGTTAAAAACCTTATTGAATTATAAGCATTTTCCTACTCTTTGTCAAGTTCCTCTCTCAGTTCCAAATCTAAGTTTATTGCGTCGAGATAAGGGACGTAACATCCATGATGAAATTCCATAAAAAACCGGTCATCCAACTCTTCCAAGCGAAAACTTTTTCTGCCGCCTTCTTTTGCCCTCTTCCAGAACACCAACAATTCTTCAAGGCGCATATAATATAAAATATTTTTCGCTGAATAATAGATTAATATAAAAGCAATTCCATCCTGTTTTTCAAAATTAATCATGAACTGAATCTGATGCTCATGAATATTCTGCAGTGGAAATGTATCCGCCACACATTCCTTTGCGTCAAAACACACAGGGATGCCTTGAACTGCTCCAATATAATCAATCGTACTTCTCTGATCAAAATATGCCAACGTAATATGACGATGTTCCTTATCCATTTTTACCGGCGTAATTGGTGTCGGAATCTTCTGCATCAACGCCAGTCCTTTTTCCAGATACCATTCATTGGTCCGATTGACCATCTCTTCTAATGTTGAACCTCTAAGGCCTCTTGAGTTCCATGTTGCCATGCTGTCTCCTTTATTACTTTCCAAAATTCTGTCGGTACTTTCGCTGTATAAGTTTTTCTCGAAACATCTTCAAACGGAGATGTCAGCTCTGGAAATTCAAGCTGATATGCATGCAGCAGCTGAGATGTAACCTTATACTTTTTCCGAAAAGAATCATTCCAGACACAATCTCCATACTTGTAATCTCCCAAAAGTGGGTGTCCTTCAGATGCAAGATGAGCACGGATCTGATGAGTTTTTCCGGTAATCAGATGAACACGCAGCAATGTCATCGAATCATTCCAGGCAATCGGAACATATTCTGTCTCAATCGGAACATCACCAGACTTACTTACCGTTACTTTATTCGTTCTCTCATCTTTTTGAATATATCCATAAATATGCCTGGGCTTTAGAATTCTTCCTTTTACAATGCACAGATAATACTTTTTCAATGTTCTTTCTTTCAAAAGATGTCCTATGGTCTGTAGACAAATGAGTGTCTTTCCAGCCACAATCAATCCGCTGGTATTGCGATCCAGTCGATTACAAATAGAAGGCCTGAATGTCTTCAGATCCTCTTCGCTGATTTCTTTCTTATTAATAAGATATGATATCACATATTCTACTACAGAAACATCACTCTTTTCAGCCCTTTGTGACAACATACCAGAAGGCTTATTGATTAGCAGTATCTGTTTGTCTTCATATACAATATCCAAAGGAACAGATTCTATTCTATTGACAGAAGAATTTTGGACTGGAGAAGAAAACTTTTGAATTGTTTCATCAGCCAAAAATAACTTCACACTGTCTCCAACAGACAATTTTTCATTTCCCGTTGCTTTCTTACCATTCAGCACAATATTTTTCTTTCGAAGCATCTTATATATGAAACTGCCTGGTGCCTCACTTAAGTATTTTTTCAATAGTTTATCCAGTCTTTGTCCAGCTTCATTAGGTTTTATTACAATCTCTTTCATAGTAGTCCTTTTTAGAAACACTTACATTACATAGAAATATTTAAGATAATATTCTTAATTTCTCGTTCTTTCTTCCTTGAGTTCGGCTGATCGACCGCCGCAATATTATTCATTCCCTCTGCCCGCGATAAAAACGCAACATAATCATGAAATATTTTCACCGTCATCTTATCATATCGATGATTCTTTAAAATATTTTTGATATGCTTTGCAAGTGCTGTTTCATCCGTCTTAGGGCTACTCGTGTAACCACATACTATATGGTCTGAGATTACGATTGCATCAACCGGCATTACTTTTTCACTGCTTGTGATGACCATATCATAAACTTGTGTGAGAAGATTAGCTTTCTCATGAATTTCCTGATATTTTTCCGGTTCAATACTCTTATGCGGTGCCATTGTAATAAACTCAACTAACATCTTTGCTGCCGGAAGGCAGCCTACAACCGCAATTACCGTAAATAAATTCAAACGTGTTTTTGTCTGTACATATCCAAGTACAAAAATTGCAATTACAATTCCAAATTCTAGAATAGACCAAATCAGATATTTTGTTTTTTGTGCTTTGATATATCCCGGATGCCCTTTTTCAATTTTCATCTTTTGGTACACTCCCTGCTATATTTCACTTATTTTGTTTGCAGCTCCCATAATATCAGTTATCCATGTATATGGCAGCAGTTTCGTCAATCCCCTTGCGCTCTTCATTGCGTATCCATAGACAGATACAGGTTTTTTCCTCACGGAATCCGTGAGTGCAAGTTTTACCACTTCTTTAGAAGACACTTTCACAGATGATTTAAAGGAATTTGGCAAAGATCCTGAGCGTTCAAAAAATTCTGTATCAACAGGTCCCGGACATACGGCTGTTACAAAAATGCCCCTACTTTTCAGTTCCGTTCTCAACGCCAGCGACAAACTGTACACATACGATTTCGAAGCCGCATAAACAGCAAATCCAGGCTGCGGAGCAAAAGCAGCCGCAGATGCGATATTAAGAATTCTGCTTCCCTTCGAAAAATAGGGCAGACAGATTTGGATCATTTTTGTCAACGCTTTACAATTCAAATCAATCATTCCACTTTGTTCTTTTATATCAACCTTGGCAAAGCTTCCCATCTTACCATATCCTGCCGCATTCACAAGCATACGGATATCTGCCTGATGGCGGTCCAATTCTCTTTCCACTCGTTCAAATATATATTCTCTTTGAAGATCGCCGTCAAATGTTCTGACTGGAAACGTCAATTGTTCCTGAAGCTCTTTTAAACGTTCGGTTCTCCTAGCTACTACCCATAATTCATCCAGATTCTTATATAATCTCGAAATCTGGCAGGCAAACTCTCTTCCCATTCCAGAGGAGGCGCCTGTTATAATTGCGATTCTCACTGCAATCATCTCCTTGTATCTCTGTTATTATTTTGTTTTCTTTTTGTGAACATTGCGAATTGCTTTTTTCTTTTTCGGCTTGCCTTTTTGATTCCTGTCATTCTTTTGATTCGGAATAAAATCAGAATGTCTTGGACGTATCAGGCAATGCTTGTCATACCCGACCAGATCCATTCTTCCTGCTTTTTTCAAAGCTTCCAGTACCAAATCATAATTCTTTGGATTACGATACTGAATAAGGGCTCTCTGCATCGCCTTTTCATGAGGATTTTTCGGCACGTAGACAGGTTTCATATCTCGTGGATCCACGCCCGTATAATACATACATGTAGATATCGTCGACGGAGTCGGATAAAAATCCTGCACCTGTTCTGGCATATACCCAAGATCTCTCAGATATTCTGCTAATTCAATTGCTTCCTTCATCGTTGAACCCGGATGCGAAGACATCAGATACGGCACCAGATACTGTTCTTTGTGAATTTCTTGATTAATCTTTTTATATTTTTTTACAAAAGCCTGATAAACGCTGTTTTCAGGTTTTCCCATCTTCTGAAGAACTGCATCCGACACATGTTCCGGTGCAACTTTTAACTGTCCACTTACATGAAATTCACACAATTCTCGAAAAAATGTATCATCTTTATCTGCCATCACATAATCAAATCGAATTCCCGAACGAATAAATACTTTTTTAACATTTGGCAGTTCTCTTAATTTTCTTAGTAATTGAATATAATCCTGATGATCCGCTTTCAGGTTCCGACATGGACGTGGGAACAAGCACTGCTTTTCCTTACATACTCCTCGAGTCAACTGCTTTTCACAAGAAGGATATCGAAAGTTCGCTGTAGGTCCCCCTACATCGTGTATATAGCCTTTAAAATCCTTATCCCAGATAAACTGTCTCGCTTCAGCCAGCAGTGATTCGTGACTCCTTGTCTGCAGAATTCTTCCCTGATGAAAGGTCAATGCACAGAAATTGCAGCCGCCAAAGCATCCACGATTGCTGATTAGGCTAAACTTCACTTCTGAGATTGCCGGAACCCCTCCCATCGCTTCGTAAGAGGGATGGTAAGTACGCATATAGGGGTAACTGTAAATTCTGTCCATTTCTGCCTGGCTCAATGGTCTGGCCGGCGGATTCTGAACCACATAGAGATGCTCTTCATAAGGCTCTACCAGACGTTTTCCCACGAAAGGATCCGTATTACAATACTGTGTATAAAAACTTCGGGCATAGTTCAGCTTGTCCGCTTTTAAATCTTCAAAACAAGGAAGTGTAATCGCATCATATACACTATCCAGATTCTTAGCTTTATAAACAGTTCCTGGAATAAATGTAATATCTTTGACATCAATTCCACTATCCAACGCCTCAGCAATCTCTACAATAGATCGTTCTCCCATTCCATAAGACACCAAGTCCGCACCCGAATCCAAAAGCACCGACCTTTTTAAGCGATCAGACCAGTAGTCATAATGTGCCAGACGTCTTAAGCTTGCTTCAATTCCTCCCAAAATAATCGGTGTCTTCTTATATACCTGGCGAATCAGATTACTATAAACAACCGCAGCATAATCGGGCCTCTTTCCCATAACGCCGCCAGGGGTAAATGCATCTGTTTTTCTACGTTTCTTGGATACCGAATAATGATTCACCATAGAATCCATATTACCGGCAGAAACAAGGAATCCTAATCTAGGCTCACCATATTCCATAATGCTGGATTTATCCTTCCAATCCGGCTGAGCAATGATTCCTATCTTGAATCCATGTGCCTCCAGAACACGTGTAATAATTGCATGGCCAAACGATGGATGATCCACATATGCATCTCCAGATACATAGACGAAATCTACCTGCTTCCAGCCACGAGCTTCCATATCCTGTCTGCAAATAGGCAAAAAACCTTTTTCCATTCTTAAAGCACCTCATAAGTTTCTTTTTTTATTTCATCAAAACTAAATATATAATAATCTGCAAGTTCTCGTTTTTTTGCTTCTTGTGGTCTTGAAAAATCATCATCCACAGCGCATACTTTCATCCCAGCATTTTTTCCTGCCAGAATTCCCATTGGAACATCTTCAAAGACCAGGCACCGCTTTGGATCTACACCTAATTCCTGAGCAACCCTAAGGTATACATCGGGAGATGGCTTCCCGGCTGAAACTTCACAGGCACTTCGAACCACATCAAACAGTTCTGCCACATTCAAAGCTTCCAGTGTATCATCTGCAAGCCCTTTATCATTACTCGTGGCAATGCCAATTTTTTTCCCAAGGTTTCGCATCTCCAGAATAAATTCATAGACACCTTCTTTCAGAAATACTTGTGTCATATATTTATCATGCGCCATATCCATCCATTCATCCATAACCTGCTCTCGTGTACAATTCAGCTGTGGGTATGTATCCAGAAAAAACTGGGCCACTTCAATATAACTCTTTCCTTCCATGTCTTCATGGAAATTTTCAGGCTTTGTCAAATGATATTTTGCCAGATAATCATCATCAATAGATGGCCAGATCCACATAGAATCTACCAATGTTCCATCTAAATCAAATATAATTGCATCAACATCTCTAAGCATCTTAGTAGGCAATCTCTTCCAACTCCTTCTCCGTAAGCGGCCGATATTCTCCTGGTTTTAGGTTTTCATCTAGCTGAAGCCGTCCCATACTTTCTCGTCTAAGATAGATAACCTCTTTTCCCACAGCTTGAAACATACGCTTCACCTGATGGTACTTACCTTCCTGTATCGTTAATAATATCTCCGATTCTTCGCCACTTTTCAGTATTTCCAATTTTCCCGGTCTTGTCCACTCTTCTTTTTCACAAGTTCCGATATTCACTCCTCTGGCAAACGCCTCTACATCATCCAGTGTCACTTTCCCCGAAACTTTCGCGAAATAGATTTTATCTACATGTTTTTTAGGAGACAACAAACGATGAGATAACTGCCCATCATTCGTGATCAGCATCAGTCCCTCTGTATCTTTATCCAATCTTCCAACAGGGAAAAGATCCTTTCTCTTTTTTCCCCGAATCAGTTCAACGACCGTCTTATCCTTCCCATCTTCAGTCGCAGAGATGACCCCAGCCGGTTTATTCAACATATAGTATTCGAAAACAGCATAGGAAATTTCTTCTTTTTCAAGGGTAACACAGTCTTTTGTTTCATCCACTTTTAATTCCGGCGATTTTATAGTGTTCCCATTTACAGCCACTCTTCCCTGACGAATATATTTTTTTACTTCCTGGCGTGTCCCGACCCCCATATCCGCCATATACTTATCCAAACGAATCATCAACACAGCCTCCATCCCGGCAAATATTTATTTTTAAGAGTTCCATTTGTAAGCTTTCCCCATCCAAGCGGATAACCATCCACACATACAAGCTGCCATCCCTTTTTACTGGTTCCCGTCAGATCTTCGACGTCCACTGTTTCTCCCTTTAAATACCTCGCAACTCTGCAATCTTGCGCCGCCAGATCAATGCAATGCGCATACTCTTCTTTTTTCAGGCACATAGCAAAAGCCTGACTTGGTTCAAAACGATTTTTTTTCAACTCCCCGAGCAACAATCCTGTTCGTAAAAAACGAATTCCTCGAACATCCGGAAGATCTTCCGGCATATAGTAGATTCGTTCTCCATGAATATCCAGGCGTGAGCTATCCAACTCCCAAAAGACATCTTTCATAAACTTTTCCAGATCCTCAGGAATTCTTTTGGCATTCTTCTTTTTTAATTTTAATTCTTTTTCCCGCAATGAGTCTCCCCTTTGCAAAAGAGCTACATAATGTCCCTCACCTTTCATTTTGTGAGGAAAAATTCGCACAGTTCTTTTAATATCTTCTATCTTTCCTTCTGTAAACTGTGGCATTCCCTGGCAGAATCCTTCGTATGGTAAAACATCCAAAATCCGAAACTCTGGATATTTTTCAAGCAACTGTTCAATAATTCTTTCATTCTCACGGCTATCGAACGTACAGGTCGAATAGAGCATCATTCCCCCTGGTTTTAGCATTCTTGCAGCCTGAAGGATAATACTTTTCTGAATATTACTAAAGAATTCTGGTCCATGTTCTTCCCAGGCTTTTACCATTTTTTTATCCTTGCGGAACATTCCTTCTCCAGAACACGGAGCATCTATAAGGATTTTATCAAAATATTCTACGAAATAATCTTCCAGCCTTCCCGGTTCCTCGCTCAATACCAATACATTTCCAATTCCAAAAACTTCAATATTTTTCAAAAGGCCTTTCGCTCTGGAGCTACTGATATCATTCGCGACAAGTACTCCTTGTCCCTGAAGCTTTGCTCCTAATTCTGTAGCCTTGCCTCCAGGTGCTGCACAGACATCCAAAACTCTGTCCCCTGGCTCAACAGGGAGCCGATTGGCCGGTGTCATTGCACTTGGCTCTTGCAGATAATATAATCCAGCAAAATAATACGGATGCTTGGCAGGAGATATCCGGTCCCCGTCATAATAAAATCCATTCTCTATCCACGGAATCGGTGTAATCTCAAACGGACATATTTTTTGAAATTCTTCTACAGAGATCTTTCCCGTATTGACACGAAGACCATAGTATCTTGGCTCATCATAGCAGGCAATATATTCATCAAACTCTTCACCCAAGAGTTCTTTCATCTTTTCTTCAAACACACTAGGCAGATTCATTATTCTTCCTCCATATTTACATACATAGTTTAGTATAACATATTCTTTCGTATAACTCTAGAAATAAGCATACTTTAATTTCTTATTTTCCAAAGAACGCAAAACGTAATATGGATTCACACTAATCTCTTCCCCGTCCTTATATGAATAGATTCCTACATGAAGATGTACAGCGAATTTGCCTTTTGTACCTTCCGGGCCATATCCAGAATCTCCCATATATCCCAACAGTTCCCCTGCTATCACTTGTTCTCCTTCTGAAATCCCGGCATAAGAGTCCAGGTGGGCGTAGTAATAATAAGTACCACTCTCTGATGTTATGCCAATTCGATATCCTCCTTTTTCAAGCCATCCCAAGTTTGTGACAGTTCCATCCGTCATACTCACTACTGGATAGATTCCCCTTTCATTGATCGATGCCATAATATCGGTCCCTTCATGTCCAGTTGTTCCTTTGTATTTACGCTCCATCATCCAGCTGTCTGTATAGGATGTTTTCAGTGACTTATCCACAGTCGATTCGGGAATTGGAAAATAACTCACTTCTTTTTCCACATTTTGGAGTAATGTTATACACTCATCCGATAAAAGCTCTTCTTTTTCTCTCATAGATGACGAAAAAAAATCCCTTCGATATTCTGTATCTTTGATTGTTTTCTTTTGTAGACCATAATACTTTCCCATTTCCATAAGACGACCTGTTTCCAACACAGTAAAAAGAGAGAGCAAAAACAATAGAACTATAATTTTTCGTGTTTTTTTCTTTTTCATAAAAAAACTCTTTTTAATCACTATATGAACAGGACCAGTCCCCTATTCACCAGGGAACCGGTCCTATAAAATTTTAAAATATAAAAATCTTTTATTTACAGTTTTTGAGAATTCATTATTCCTTATAGCGAATCTTTCTTCATAAAACATCTATGCACTCCATAGAATAAAACAAAAGCAATTTTCCGGTGTCCCAATATGTCAATTCAACGTTTTCTGTCTACACTATCCGTCCTTCTTCTGTTTCTTTCCATGCTAATTTTTCCACAAGGTGTATTCCAAGGGGCAAGCTCTGGGATTCTTCTGTGGTTTAATACAGTACTTCCTACACTTCTTCCTTTTATCATACTGTCTAATCTGTTGCTTCGTACTCCGGCTATCGACTGGATCGCCAACTTCACAGCTCCTTTTATGTGCAGATTCTTCCATGTATCCTCATATGGTGCATTTGCGATTTTAACGGGTTTTTTATGTGGTTATCCAATGGGAAGCAAAGTAACTGCTGATCTCCTGAAACATAATTATATTTCAAAGAATGAAGGGCAATATCTACTCTCATTCTGCAATAACACAAGCCCGATGTTCATTATCAGTTACATTGTCTGGCAGAATTTGCAAAATAGTGACTTAACACTTCCTGTTTTATTTATCCTTATGCTTTCTCCTATATTTTGCAGCTTTTTCTTTCGAAGATTCCACCAGATTCCTTTCAAAACATCAACATCCGTTCATCCGTTTTCAAAAGTCCATTATGGCTCAGAGACTCTTGAAAACCTTATAGACAAATGTATCATGGACGGATTTGAAACAATCACAAAAGTTGGTGGGTATATCATGCTTTTTTCTATTCTTATAGCATTAATAGAATATATTCCTTATCACTCTGTTCTCATCACTTCCATTATTTTACCATCACTGGAAATTACAACAGGAATAAAGATTCTATGTTCCGCACCAATCAGACCGAATACCCAGATTGCATTCGTTCTCGCCCTCACTGCATTCGGCGGATGGTGCTCCGTCGCTCAGACAAAATCCATGATACACGGGACTGGTCTTTCCATTCTTCCTTATATAATAGAAAAGCTGATTACCGCATTGGTAACCAGCCTGTTTGCTTCCATCTATCTGTTACTGTTGATCTAATTCTTCATCATCTATCTCATATTCCATATCCGAACCCTGGTCGCCATACTCTGCTTCCAATCCACGGGATGACTGCTCCGGTATCTCCAATTCTGAACGATTGTTGCGAACCATGTCATAGCATTCCTGCAAAGAATTCACAAGACCATCATACTTGGTTGTATAGCTATCCAATGTATGACCGATAATGCTTTCTGCATTCGCCAACAAATCATCCGTGTACTGCAATGCGCCAATTCGAATATCATTAGCATCACTAGTTGCATTATCCAGAATCTGCTGTGCCTGTTCTGTTGCTGCCGTAACAATCTCATTAGCCTGCGCATACGCCTGCTGCATGATCTCATGTTCACTGACAAGCTCACTTGTATGAATCTGTGCTTCTTCGATCAGGCTGTCTGCTTTTGCCTGGGCATCTGCAAGGATTGCATCTTTATTTGCAATAATTTTCTGATATCTCTTAATCTCATCCGGTGTCTTCATGCGTAGCTCACGAAGCAATTCATCCATCTGATCTTTATTTACAATAATTTTCGATGTAGATAACGGCTGGAACTTACAACTGTCGATATACTCTTCAATCTCTTCAATAATCTGTTCAATACGGCTGCTCATAATTTACACTCTCCTTTTTTTGATTCATCTTCTCTTCTATTCTGTCTGCAACATAGTCTGGTACAAACTGAGAAATGTCCCCTCCAAAAGCTGCCACTTCTTTTACCGTGGTAGAACTTAAATATGAATACTTCAAATTAGTCGTCAAAAATACAGTCTCTACATCCGGTTCCATCTTATGATTTGTCTGAGCCATCTGCAATTCATATTCAAAATCTGTAATCGCCCTCAATCCACGAATAACCATTCCTGCATCCATCTTACGGGCAAAATCTACTAACAGCCCTTCAAACGGAATTATCTTTACATTTGGCATATCTTTTGTTACTTCATCTAACATTCTAACACGTTCTTCTACGGAAAACAACGGACTTTTTGCTTTATTATTCAAGACTCCGACAATTAATTCATCCACCAATTTTGCAGATCTTTTTATCACATCCAAATGTCCAAATGTTACCGGATCAAAACTTCCCGGATATATTGCTCTTAACATATGTCTTTCCTTCCTGCCGACTCAATAAATACGTGTTTATTCGTCTTATACTCTTTGGTTTTAATAATAGAAAATCCCAGATCTTCCACATAGTCAAATTCTGTATTCTTAGATGCCTCAACAATAATAACTCCATCTTCTGCCAACAGGCTGGAATCTGACAAATATTCTAAAACTCTTCGTTCAAATTCATGTCCGTAAGGAGGATCCATAAAGATATAGTCAAACTGCTTTTCCCCCTCTAACTTATATAATGCTGTCATTACATCCATCGACATCGTCATTCCCTTAGATTCCAAATGCGTACGTTTCAAATTGTCCTTTACGCACGCCATTGCTTTTGGATTCTTTTCTACAAAGACAGCCTCCATGGCACCTCGACTCAAAGCTTCGATTCCGATACCTCCACTTCCTGCAAACAAATCCAAAAATATGCAATCATACAAATATGGTGCAATCATATTGAATAATGTCTCTTTGATTCGATCTGTCGTCGGTCTGGTATCCATACCGTCCAATGTCTTTAACGTAATTCTTCTTGCACTTCCTGCAATTACTCTCATAGAAATAACCCCTTATACTTATGCAACTTTCTTGTCCATTATAAATTTCTAACAAAAAAAAGTCAATTCATTCCCAGACAGATGATATTATTTTTTTCCATATGTTCCCAGATGGCGATAGCGGTTCAGGCATGCATATACCTCTTGCTTTCTTGGCATCGCCATATTCCCCGGAAGATATCCTCCTTCAGATACTATTCCAATCCCTTGACGAACCAGTTTTTTATATAATTCTTCTATTATATATCCCAAAGTCTTTTCACCATCAAACACATTCTCCTCAAGATATTTCACAATGTATCCTAGAGATGTCAATTGTTCCACATCCATCAGTTGCTCTACATATCTCAAATCTATCGTCTCATGATTAAGCATTACGCCATCCCGGCCTAATGTTTTTAGCTTAATTCTTCCTCGCTTCCTCAATCCCTGATTGACTTGAATCTTTCTGTCAAAAGAAGGCATCACTGGTTTTTCTTCCGGTAACTGAAGTTTTGGATAATTCTGTGCTGCATTTTTTGCAATTGCCGTGATTTCCCTTGGCACATAACGATCCATCTGTATAATAATATCGGCCACTTGAAAATACGCTCCAGAACTGCCTGCAACAAGAATTGTTGAGATTCCAAACTCTCCATAAAGATCCCTCACTCGTTCAATAAATGGAGTAATTGGCTCCATATCCCTGTGAATGACTTGCTGCATCAATTCATCTCGTACCATAAAATTTGTAGCACTCGTATCCTCATCGATCAAAAATGTCTTCGCACCAGCTTCTATACTCTCCACCACATTGGCCGCCTGGGAAGTACTTCCGCTGGCATCTTCCGTATCAAATGTCACCGTATCTTTACCATTGGGAAGATCATTAATAAACATAGAAATATCTGTATGCCTGATACTTCGTCCATCTTCCGCTCGAATCTTCATCGCAGTAGGATCCGTCACGACATATTCTCTTCCATCACCAGCAATATGTGGATACACACCGGCTTCTAATGCTTTTAAGAGTGTAGACTTCCCATGATAGCCTCCACCTACAATCAATGTGACACCCTTTTGAATACCCATTCCAGTAATCTTTCCCTTATGAGGGAGATTCATCTCTACCTTCACAGATTCTGGTGAACAAAACGGAACAGCTTCCTTCATAGGACGCTGTGACACTCCAGATTCCCGCGGAAGGATCGAACCATCCGCCACAAAAGCCACCAGGTTATACTCCTCCAGATGAGACCGAATATATTCCTGATCTACCGACAGTTCCATGACCTTTTGGACTTTTTGTTGATCCAATCTGTTATAATATAATGTTTTTCCCACACATACCGGGAGAAAATCATAGAGAATTTTTATTAATTCTCTGGCATTAATCGTACGGCCATTCGCCGGAAATCCGACCTCAAACCGAACTATGATATCTCCCGTTTTTTCCTGTACAGTACAAGCTGTTCTCTCCAAAATCTCCTGACCACATCTGGAAACAGAAATCACACCGCTCTTGCCTGAACCTTTCGCCTGAAAAGAATATTGTTCAATTTGTTTTGCAAAAATACGAATCAAATGATCTTGAAGGGCAATTTTTTTATAATTCCGATCATACAATTCTGCCGGAAACCCAGCAATTTTTCCAGGTACTTTGATGCTTAATTTTGAGGGAGCCGCAAACGGATCTCCCTGCACATGATCAATAGATAATACATACGCCTGAAACTGATAGGTTCCCCTGGTATCCTTATAGGCAGGATAGCTTCTATGATCAATCTTATTCAATAATTGTCTTAAATCTTCTGCCGACTTCATCCATCCACTCTTCTCCTAATATTCTATTGCTTCTTTCCGTGTCATCCAAAAATGAATTCCTGTCGTCGAATCCATCCATCGATCCTCGTTAAAATCTATTACTTCCACCCATTGTCCTTTTCGATAGACAAAGTTCTCATCTACCAGGGACCAGGCTTCCTCGAACTCTTCTGTAGAATCAAAGCTTTTAATTGTCAGAACTTTTGCTTTATTACATCTACAAGATGGAAGTGTCGCCGATGTCCGTTTCGCGTCTGCCGGAATCAACAGCTGTACCAGACGGTCATTCACACATTTTTTATACCCCAGAATCGGTCCAGTCTCCGGACAATGCATGCGAAACCACTGGGTTCTGTCATCTGATAGAATCCCGTCTAATCTTGCATATTCCAGAACAGCCCCGAACAAATTAGCCCCACATATATTTGCCTCTTCAAGATCACAATACCGAAAAGATGCTGTCTTCATGTTCGCATTCCGAAAATCCGCCCCATGAAGCGGACACCCGTCAAATAATGCATTCTCCACGCTGCTGTTGCAAAAATTCACACCATTTAATATGCTGCCATGAAAAGAACTCAATGTAAAATCTATTCCACTTAAATTCCATCCGGTCAAATCTGCATGATGAATTTCCACTTCCCGAAACTCTAGTTTCTCGTCAGGCTTTTTCTTTGCAATGCTTTCTTTTAACTCATCTATTGACACACTACGCATAATAGCTATCCTCTTTTATAAATCTACGATTCTTGCTCTGTGATGGATCGCCGGAAGAAATTTATTCAGCAGATCTTTTGTCTTAAACTTAAGATGGCTGGTATTGATGCCAGGATTACATCCAAACCATTCCGATTCAGCCACTTCCTTATCTACGATTACCTGCACATAATCATCTTCATCCGTCAATAGACCTGCCACACTGGCAGAACCCGGCGTAGTACCCAGATGTTCCAACATCTTTTCCGGCGGAGCAAATGACATGTGAGACACTCCTAATTTTTTGCTGAAAGAGGAAGTATCAAATGCCTTATTTGCAGGCATGACCAGTAAGAAAAATGTTGTCTTCTTCTGGTTACATAAAAATACATTTTTTCGGATCTCTGTCCCAATTGCCTGATCAATCGCTGCGCACTCTTCCATAGATGCAGCCGGATCATTATCTACCTGCTCATATGGAATCTTTAATTTATCTAATGTTTCATACATCTTTCGTTCTAAAGGCATTCTTTCATCTGTTGGCGCAGATGTTCTGATTTCACTGATATACATAATCTATTCCTCCATATTTATCTCGTCCTTTTTTTAACATTATATCGAATCTCTATTATCTTTGCAATTTTTTTGCTATAATATTAGATATTGTAAGTAATCCGCAGACATCTTTTAACAAAGGAGAACTAATCATGAAATATATACTCGCATCCGCCTCTCCCCGTAGAAAGGAACTCATGGAACAGGCGGGTTTTCGCTTTGAGGTAATTCCATCCATGGTGGAGGAGAGAATCACAAAAACCACACCATCAGATGTGGTCATGGAACTTGCATTCCAGAAGGCACAAGACGTGTTTAAGCGCCATCAAAAATCTTCCGGTGGTCGACAAGACTATGTTGTCATAGGTGCTGATACCATAGTCGTATATCGCAATGAAATTCTGGGAAAACCAGCAAATAAATCCGAAGCCTTTGATATGCTGTCTATGCTGTCAGACCGAACACACCAGGTCTATACTGGTGTATCTCTGATTTATTTTCAAAATGGGCAGATTCACACCAACACTTTCTACGAATCTACCGATGTTACTTTTTGTCCGATCTCCCGTGAAGATTTGCATTCTTATATCGAATCCGGCGATCCATTGGACAAGGCCGGTGCGTACGGAATTCAGGGTTCATTTGCCATCCATGTAAAATGCATTAAAGGAGATTATAATAATGTTGTCGGTCTCCCAATTTGCCGATTATATCAGGAATTAAAAAAGAGAGTCAGATAGCATTTCTGTTATCTGGCTCATCTTTTGAGGAAATATATTTGATATGTCTATTTCTCGTATTTCTCAACAGCTTCTTCAATAGCTGCACGCATGATAAGCATCAATTCATCAATCTGTTTCTTTGTTACGATCAATGGCGGAATCATACGATTTACTTTATCTCCAATCGCTGTGATAAGTGCCATACGATCCAGACATCCGTGTTTTACTTCTACTGCGATTGGAAGATCGTATTCACATCCGACCAGAAGTCCACGTCCTCTTGCCTCTACTACATGTGGAAGTTTTGCAAGTTCTTGCTTCATGTACTCTCCCATCTCTCTTGCATTTCCACTCAAATCTTTATCAAGAATTTCTGTCACAGATGCAAGACCTGCTGCACAGGCAACGCAGTGTCCGCCGTATGTAGAACCATGTGTTCCTTTTGTAAATGCTGTTGCTACTTTTTCAGTTGCACAACAAGCAGCCAGCGGCATTCCGCCACCAATAGCCTTTGCCATAGAAACTGCATCTGGTTTTACACCATATCCCATATATGCCATTGGAGCTCCGGTACGTCCCCATCCTGTCTGAACCTCGTCAAACAGGAGGAGCATATCATTATCATCACACAGCTTACGTAATCCTTCCATAAATTCCTGAGTTGCAGGATGTACTCCACCTTCTCCCTGTACAGGTTCAATCATAATAGCGATAGTATCTTTTGTAACCTTAGAAGCGAAATCTTCCAGGTTATTATATTCAGCATAACTGAATCCAGGAAGCATTGGCTTAAATCCCATCTGAATTGCGTTATCTGGCTGTCCTGTTGCAGACATAGCACCATATGTTCTTCCATGGAAACCATGTTTTGCTGTAATGATATGATATCTTTCTGGACCATAGTTATCAACACCATATTTTCTTGCCATCTTGATCATACATTCATTTGCTTCTGTTCCTGAGTTCTGATAGAAGATCTTATCCATACCGATGGTATCACATACCTTCTTTGCAAGAAGTGCCTGTGGAATAGTGTAAGGATAGTTGAATGTGTGCATAATATCATCCATCTGATCCTTTACTGCTTCTACAACCTTTGGATTTCTGTTACCAGCACTGTTAACTGCTACACCACCATAAAAATCAAGGTATGCATTTCCTTCCTCATCATACAGATACATTCCTTCTGCTCTTTCTGCAATAAAGTCATAACGTTCATATGTCTCCACCATGTATTTATTTACGATATCTTTCAACTCTTGTGGTGTAAGACCCGTATCCTTTAATCTCATTGTAAAATCTCCTCTCTTCCATACATATTTATTTAAACTATAATTCAGGGCAAAAGAAAAAGGCACCGTATCTACGATACGGCGCCTTTGCCTTTAACGACTTAAAGTATATACCTACATTTTTTTATAGTCAATACCTTTTTTACATTTTTTCAAGATAATTTTTTAACATTTTTAGCATATTTTCACATTCAAAACTGCCTGTTTCACATACTGAAATGGTTCAAAAAAATCTGCTTGCAGAACTAAAAATAGAGTGTCATTCGACACTCTATTTATTGCACATATTAGTTATACTTACGTTTTCTAGCAGCTTCAGATTTTTTCTTACGTCTTACACTTGGTTTCTCGTAATGCTCTCTTTTACGAATCTCCTGCTGAATACCAGCCTTCGCACAGTTTCTTTTGAATCTGCGTAAAGCGCTATCTAACGTCTCGTTTTCTTTAACGATTACATTTGACATAGTCTCACACCTAACCTCCCCTCCAGTCCTATATTGTGCATCATACGACTGTTCGGGTATTTTTCTTGCACTACATTAGATTATAACACATATTTCCACTTCGTCAACATTTTTTTCGTTATTCTCGTATATTTTATGTCAATTATATAACGAAGAACTATGCCAATTGTTGTTCCAGAACCTCTGCTGCTTTTGCAAGAGCTGCGTCAATGCCTGCAGGATTCTTTCCGCCGGCCTGTGCCATATTCGGACGTCCGCCGCCGCCTCCGCCAACTAAAGCTGCTGATGCCTTGATCAGATTACCAGCATGTGCGCCCTTATCCATAGCCTCTTTTGTAGCCATTGCCATAAGACTTACCTTGCCTTCGTTAGCAGAAGCAAGTACAACAACTCCTTCACCTAACTTTTCTTTCAGCTGATCACCAAGGTCACGCAGACCATTCATATCTACACCTTCCACCTTTGTTGCCAACAATTTTATACCTTTAACTTCAACCACCTGATCCATTACATCACCAAGTGAATCTTGGGCAAGTTTACTCTTCAGGCTCTCTAATTCACTGTTCAATGCTTTATTATCAGACAAAAGGTGCTGAATCTTCTCAGCGAGCTGATCAGGATTTGCTTTTACAAGACTGGAAGCTTCCAGAAGTTTCTTTTCAAGTTCATCATAATATTTTAACAATCCTTTTGAAGTTAATGCTTCGATACGTCTAACCCCTGCGGCAACTCCAGTTTCTGACACAATCTTTAAAGCTGTAATCACTCCGGTATTCGCCACATGAGTACCACCACAGAATTCGACGGAAAAGTCTCCCATGCTTACTACACGAACGATATCGCCGTATTTTTCACCGAACAATGCAGCCGCCCCAGTCTTTCTTGCCTCTTCAATCGGCATATTCTGTGCTACTACAGGAAAGCATGCTGCAATCTTTGTATTCACAATATCTTCTACCTGTTTCAATTCCTCTTTGGACATTGCAGAAAAATGTGTAAAGTCAAAGCGAAGTCTGTCTGCATTGACGGAAGATCCCGCCTGCTCTACATGAGTACCAAGCACCTGACGAAGTGCCGCATGCAGAAGATGCGTTGCACTGTGATTTCTTGCACACAGACCACGATTCTCTTCTTCTACAGTCAATTCTGCCTCATCTCCAACTTTTACCATTCCTTTTGATACATAACCAATATGTCCGACCTTTGTTCCTGCAAGATGAATACATTCTTCTACTACGAATTCGCCATCTGCAGTCCTGATTACACCGATATCACCTTCCTGACCACCCATGGTAGCATAGAAAGGAGTCTTATCAACAATGATAGTTCCTCTTTCTCCGTCAGATAATGCATCCACCACTTCTGCGTCTGCTTTGGATGCATCGGTCGTAAGTGCAGTAATCTTAGAAGTAAAGATAAGATCTTCATATCCTACAAATTCTGTTGCAAGTGCGGGATCCAGTTCATCATATACTGTCGCATCTTTTCCGGACATCGCATGTGTACCAAAGGTACCTTCTGATTTGGCGCGCTGCTCTTTCTGTGCTTTTTTGAAACCTTCCTCATCATAAGTAAGCCCCTTTTCTTCCAGAATCTCGCTGGTTAGATCTATCGGGAATCCATAAGTATCATAAAGCTTAAATGCATTTTCTCCGGAAAGAACCTTTTCTTCATTTTTTGCCATCTCGGCTTCCATTTCTGCAAGAATAGACAATCCCTGATCAATAGTTTTATTAAACTGTGCCTCTTCTTTAGCAATAACATTAAAGATAAAGTCTTTCTTTTCTTCCAGTTCAGGATAACCATCTTTTGAACCATCAATGACAGTCTGTGCCAATTCTACTAAAAATGCACCTTTAATATTCAACAATCTTCCATGACGGCAAGCACGACGAAGCAAACGACGAAGAACATAGCCACGTCCACTGTTGGATGGCATAATTCCATCAGAAATCATAAATGTCACAGAACGGATATGGTCAGTAACAACACGGATAGAGACATCCGTCTCATCATCTTTTCCATATTCTACGTCTGCAAGACGACAGACATGGTCACGTAAAGCCTTAATTGTATCAATATCAAACATGGAATCCACATCTTGTACAATACAAGCCAGACGCTCCAACCCCATACCAGTATCGATATTCTTTTGCGCTAATTCAGTATAATTATTGTGTCCGTCATTATCAAACTGTGAAAATACATTGTTCCAGATCTCCATATAACGATCGCATTCACAGCCTACTGTACAGTCAGGACTGCCGCAGCCATACTTTTCTCCACGATCATAATATACTTCAGAACATGGACCGCACGGGCCGGAACCATGTTCCCAGAAATTATCCTCTTTTCCAAACCGGAAGATTCTTTCTGCTGGAATTCCAATCTCCTTGTTCCAGATCTCCCATGCTTCATCATCCTCCAAATAAACAGAAGGATACAGTCTGTCAGGATCAAGTCCCACAACCTCTGTCAGGAATTCCCATGTCCAGTGAATGGATTCTGTTTTAAAATAATCTCCGAACGAAAAATTACCAAGCATTTCAAAAAAGGTACCGTGACGTGCTGTTTTACCTACATTTTCAATATCTCCGGTACGAATACATTTCTGGCAGGTTGTCACTCTTCTTCTTGGTGGAATCTCCTGTCCGGTAAAATATGGCTTTAATGGTGCCATTCCTGAATTGATCAACAATAAGCTCTTATCATTATGTGGCACCAATGAAAAACTTTTCATAGCGAGATGTTCTTTACTCTCAAAAAATTCAAGGAACATCCTTCTTAATTCATTTACTCCGTATTTCTGCATAACATCCTCCTGTTCCCTATTCATATGCATTCATGACCCATTCCTATATATGACCCATACGTATACATGAAATATTTTAGATTCTGTAAAATATTTAAATAACTAAGTTTTAATTATAAAGAGAAGCAAGCGGTTTGTCAACGCTCCGCTTGCCCCTTTGTAGTTACTTTAATTCAATTTCTTCTAATTCTTTTGGAGGTAATTTCTTTGTAGATCCATCTACGAACTCTTTTACCTTCTTCTGTGCTTTTGTAACTTGAAGATTGGTACCTGCACCTGCTACACATCCGCCAGGACATCCCATACCTTCGATCAGACAGCCATTCATTCTTCCGACCTTGGCCATAGACAATATCTTCTTACATTCTGCCAGCCCTTCAGCATGTTCAATCTTAACTTCCACATCTGGGTAATATTCTTTGATGCACTTTTCAATTGCATCAGCAACACCGCCTGCAACCGCATATCCACGTCCTGCACCCGTTGCATTATGGAAGGAAGATTCCGCTTCATATTCCAGAAGATCAATATCCTTTGCATCAAACATTGCCTGCAATTCTTCAAAAGTAATAACAAAGTCTACATCACTTCTTACCGTTCTTCTCATGGCTTCCAGCTTCTTCGCAGCACATGGCCCGATAAATACCACTCTTGCATTCGGATGTTCTTTCTTAATTGTACGGGCAGTTGCCACCATCGGTGTCAGTTCCTGAGAAACCTGGTCAATCATATCTGGGAAATACTTTTTCGCAAGCATCGCCCAGGAAGGACAACAAGAAGTTAATAAGAATGGCAATTCTCCGGTAGCTACTTTATGTACATAATGACGTGCCTCAGCGATTGCTCCGATATCAGCACCCAGTGCAACTTCATATACTTCAGAAAATCCAAGTTCCTGAAGAGCTGCTTTTAAGTTTCTCGGCGTAATATTATCTCCAAACTGTCCTGCAAATGCCGGTGCGATCTCCGCAACGATCTCATCGCCCTCTGTCAGAGCTCTTGCAAGTTGGAAAATCTGAGACTTATCAGAAATAGCTCCAAACGGACAGCTTACCATGCACATTCCACAGGAAACACATTTATCTACGTTGATTTTTGCACGTCCCTGTTCATCTGTTTCAATTGCAGAGACACCACACGCCTTTGCACATGGACGTTCCTTTTTTGAGATTGCATCATATGGACAGACTGTTTTACATTTTCCACAGCTAATACACTTCTCCTGATCGATAAAAGAACGACCATTGACCATAGAGATCGCGCCTCTTGGACAGACTTCCATACATGGATGCGCCAGACAGCCTTTACACATATTGCTGACTTCATATCCTTTCTCCTGACATCCTTCACAGGCTGATGGAATCACCTGCATAAGCGGCGGTTCATAATATTTATCTGAGATGTTGCTGGCTTCCACACCTGCAGTCAGATGAACCGGTTTGTTTTCTGGACGCAGAGATAAGCCCATTGCAAGACGAAGACGCTCTCTTACTACTGCACGTGCACGATAAACACTCTCTCTGTATTTAATCGTATCATCATTCACGATTTTATATGGAATTGCTTCCATATCATCATTCAGAGTATCTGCATTCGCCTTAAATCCCAGTCTGGCAACTTCCTCAAATACTGTTCGTCTGAGTTTTCTAACTGTCGTGTCCAATCCTCTCATCATAGTTCTCATATCCTCCTGGTATAACGTATCATTTTTACAGATTCAACTATAATTATTTGTTAATGAATTGTCAACCATTTCTCTTGTTCCTATTTTAAAACATTTTCTTAATTAGAGAAGGAAGATATTATGTTGTCTGCAAGTCTCCCGCATCTCTTTTGGCCAGATACTTGCCTGTACTTCTCCTACATGTGCACGATCCAAAAGGAGCATACATAATCTGGATTGTCCAATACCGCCGCCGATTGTATAAGGCAATTCTCCATTCAACAGCATCTGATGATATGGAAGATCTTTTCTCTCCTCGCATCCTGCCTTTTTCAGCTGCTCTTCCAGTGATTTTTCATCAACACGGATCCCCATACTGGAAATCTCCAAAGCACTGTTCAGATTCTCAAACCAGAACAGAATATCTCCGTTTAACTGCCAGTCATCATAATCAGGTGCACGTCCATCATGAGGTTTTCCACTTGCCAGTTTATCTCCGATCTGCATTAAGAATACGCAGCCATATTCTTTGGTAATCAGATTTTCTCTTTCTTTTGGCGTTTTATCCGGATAACGATCCTCTAATTCCTGAGAGGTGATAAAGAACACATCATTCGGAAGTTTCTTTACAGCATTGGGATACTTATACCAAACCTCATGCTGCATATGCTTGATGATTTTAAAAATAGTTCTCACAGTTTCTTTTAGAGTATCAATATTTCGTTCTTCCTTCGTAATAACCTTCTCCCAATCCCACTGGTCCACGTAACAGGAATGGAGGTTATCCAGTTCTTCGTCCCGGCGAATGGCATTCATATTGGTATATAACCCTTCTCCTGGCTGAAAACCATACTCATGCAAGGCCATACGTTTCCATTTTGCAAGGGAATGTACCACCTCTACAGTCTCCCCGGGAATTCCAGCAATATCAAACTGTACAGGACGTTCCACACCATTCAGGTTATCATTCAGTCCACTACTCTTTTCCACGAACAACGGTGCTGAGATTCTCTCGAGATTCATTTCCTTCCCTAATTCTTTCTGAAATGTATCACGAATGTATTTAATTGCCTCCTGCGTTTCTCGCACACCCAGACGGGGGTCATATTTTTCTGGTAATATTAATGACATATTCTTCTTCCTCTTTTCCTTCTTTTATTCTTCTGAAAATACTCTCTGTGCATAATACACTGATTGCATTGCATCTTTCCCATAGAAATCGGCACCAATCATATCCGCATAATCTTGATTCAGCACTGCCCCACCAACCATAACTTTACATTCTGGCTTTTTCTGATGCAGAAGCTTAATTGTATCTTCCATGCTGACAACCGTGGTCGTCATCAATGCACTCAAACCAATCAGCTTGACATCTTCCCGGATTGCACAATCTACAATCGTTTCCGGTGGAACATCCTTTCCAAGATCAATCACATCAAAACTGTAGTTTTCCAGCAATACTTTCACAATATTTTTCCCTATATCATGGATATCTCCCTTTACCGTTGCCAGAATCACTTTATCTTTTTTCTGAACATCTCCGCCGTTCTGGGCAAGGACATCTTTCAGCACCGCAAACGCAATCTTCGCTGCATCAGCACTCATCAACAATTGCGGTAAAAAAATGGTTCCTTTCTCAAAACCCTTTCCTACAACATCCAAAGCCGGAATTAAATGTTGATTGATAATCTCCAATGGTTCTTGGGACTTTAACAATTCTCTGGTTGCATGATGAGCTTCTTCTTTTAATCCTTTTTCAATTGCAGATTTTAGAGTAAGCTCTGAAGACATTATTGATGTCGTAGAGATTTGCTGATTTCCATATTTTTGAATATATTCCTCACAATTTTCATCATAATTCATCAATGCGCAAAAAGAATAATAAGAACGCATCATATCTTCGGAAGATGGATTAATAATTCCTGCACTCAGACCATTCTGCATTGCCATAGTATAAAAATTGGAATTAATCGCCGGACGATAAGGAAGTCCAAAAGAGATGTTGGACACCCCCAACACTGTGCATACACCGTATGCTTCCCGTACCCCTTTTAATGCCTCCAATGTTACCTTTGCGCCATCTGGTTCAGAACTGATTGTCATTGCAAGGACGTCAATGACAATATCTTTTTTCTGAATACCATATTTTTCTGCTTCTTTTATAATCTTCCCAGCAATCTTAATCCTTCCTTCTGCAGTATTAGGAATTCCTTCTTCATCAATGGTCAGTCCAATCACCACACCACCATATTTTTGAATCAAAGGAAAAACCTGATCCATAGATTCCTGCTTGCCATTCACAGAATTTACCATCGGTTTCCCATTATATATACGCATCGCAGCTTCCATAGCTTTAATATCTACCGTATCAATCTGTAATGGCAGACTGGTTACACTCTGTAGCTCAGTAATAACTTCTTTCATCATGGCAACTTCATCTATATCCGGAAGGCCGACATTAACGTCCAGAATATGCGCACCTCTGTCTTGCTGTGTGATTCCTTCTTTCAATATGTAATCCATATCGTGTTCTTTTAAAGCCTGCTTGAACTTCTTTTTTCCGGTCGGATTAATTCTCTCTCCGATGATCATAGGCTTCTGCCCTAACAAAACCGCTTTTCCATAAGAAGATACAATCGTTTTATCTGTAGGAACCGGTCTTTGCAGCTGACGGCTCTGAACACCTTGAATCATGACACGGATATGTTCCGGTGTAGTACCACAACATCCACCGATCACACTGGCTCCTAATTGCAGAACTTTCTGCATCGTTTGCGCAAATTGTCTTGGAACTACATCATAGTATACTTCACCATCCCTTTGTTTTGGAAGTCCTGCATTCGGTTTTACAATGACCGGAATAGAAGTGTACTCCATAATCTCACTTAGAATCGGGAGCATCTGCTCAGGCCCCATTCCACAGTTAATTCCTAATGCATCAACTCTTAATCCTTCCAACATAGCAACAACTGACGGAACATCTCCGCCTGTCAAAAGCTTTCCTTTTTCATCAAAAATCATTGTTGCAAATACCGGCAAGTCTGTATTCTCTTTTGCGGCGAGAACAGCTGCTTTTACTTCATAGGTATCACTCATAGTCTCAATATGAATCAGATCCACACCAGCATCTTCTCCATATTTTACCACTTCTTTGAAAGCCTCGTAGGCATCTTCAAACGCAAGATCCCCCATCGGCTTCAGCAGTTTACCAGTTGGTCCTATATCCAATGCCGTATATACTTCTCGTCCGTCATGCACTCCTAAAGATGCTGCTTTTTTTACATTCGCTACAGCAGCTGTCACAATATCTTTTAATGCATATTTTGAATCATGGAATTTTAATGCGTTAGCACCAAAAGTATTCGTCAGAACAATGTCACTTCCCGCCTCATAATATTGACGATGAATATCAACGATTTCTTCTGTATGTTCCAGGTTCCATACTTCTGGAAGTTCTCCTGGCTTCAGTCCTTTCGACTGAAGCAAAGTTCCCATTCCACCATCAAAATACAATAATTCTTTTCCCAGTCGTTCTAATAACATTCGTCTTCTCCTTTGTTGTCATCTCATCTGTTCATTCTTCCGCAATCCTCTATGGACATCTCCGATATATACAATCTTTTTTTTCACAAGCTTCACACCCTTTCATATGGCAAGGCTCTTTGCTTCGACTCACACCAATGACGGCTGTCACAGATTTCGTCGGCGTCAACATACTGCTGTCTGTCATAGTTAAACCGATGGTTTTTGCTGTATCCAGCATTCGTAAGATCATTTCCTGATGTTCAATAGGAAAGTCTCCATATCCTGGGCTGAATCTCGGCCTAAGATAGAGTCTATCTTTTTCTAATTCTTTTCCTATGCTCTGCTGACACTCATCCAGATATTCTTCCAGCATAGCTGCTGCACATGCCTGCAGTGTAACTACTCTGGCCATATCTGTCAGCGCGTACTTTCGCAACAGCATATCTACTCCTGCACCAAGAGTCGCTCCTAATATGACCGCTGATTGACACCCCGCCAAATTCTTTCCCAGATTTTTACTGATAATATTCAGCTTCCCAATTTGCAAACGATCTGTCTCCTTGAAGGATACGTCAAAAATGCGATAGATGATTCGCTTTCCCGCTATCTGGTCCAGTTCCGCAAACGAACTTTCCACTAAAGCAAGTGTATGATCATCTACCGCATGGCTTCCATATCCCAAGTAACGAATCGCCTCTTTCGTCCTTGTATCCATAACCTCGTCCTTCTACATATCTCTTGCGAACTTCTTACATACTATCGTATAATTCCTCATACTGTCTTGCAGAATTATTCCATGAGAAGTCCTGTGCCATAGCACGTTCAACAATCTTATTCCAGTCACGCTTTTTATCATAGTAAATGCGCTCTGCATAACGTATCGTCGCAAGCATCTCATGCGCATTGTAATTTGAAAAACTAAAGCCCGTACCAGTCTTTTCATATTCATTATATGGCTCTACCGTATCTTTCAAACCACCAGTTTCTCTTACAATCGGCAACGTTCCATAACGAAGACTCATCAACTGACTCAATCCACATGGTTCAAACAGAGATGGCATCAAAAATGCATCGCAGGAAGCATATATCTTATGGGAAAGTGCATCTGAGTAATAAATATTTGCAGATACCTTACCTGGATATTTCCACTCGAAATGGCGGAACATATTCTCATACTGTGCTTCTCCTGTTCCAAGCACTACCAATTGAATTGCATCCTGACAAAGCTCATCCATCACATAGGCCACAAGATCAAATCCTTTTTGATCTGTCAAACGAGATACCACACCAATCAACATCGTATGGCTGTCCTGAGTCAGATTAAGTTCTTTCTGAAGAGCAATCTTATTTTTGACTTTTTCTCGCCGGAAATTGCTGATCGAATATTTTTTCTCAATCTTTGTATCTGTCTCTGGGTTATATTCATCATAATCCAGACCATTTACAATACCTGACAAACAATTGGAGCGGGCATTCATCAGCCCATCCAGTCTTTCGCCATAGAATGGCATCTTGATCTCTTCTGCATAGGATTTACTTACCGTTGTGATCTTATCCGCATATACAATTCCGCCCTTCAGATAATTAGCATCTTTATATGCTTCTAACTTGTCCGGGGAAAAATAATACTCCGGAAGTCCCGTAATATCCCCTACTCTCTTAGCATCCCATGTGCCCTGGAACTTCAGATTATGTATCGTCATAATAGTCTTGATTCCGCGATAAAACTCATTGCCATAACGGAAATTATCCAGATATACAGGAACCAGCCCTGTCTGCCAGTCGTGGCAATGAATGATGTCTGGTCTGAAATCAATCAATGGAAGTGCGCTTAACACTGCTTTCGAAAAGAATGCAAATTTTTCAATATCGGCATACATATCGCCATAAGGTGCAAAACCATTGAAATAATATTCATTATCTATAAAATAGAATGTAATTCCTTCATATTCGTATATTAACACCCCTACATACTGCTTTCTCCAATTCAAATCCATGTAGAAGTGGGTATGATAAGTAAGTTTCTCCATCCACTCTTCTTTCATACACATGTATTTTGGCAGCATCACCCGAACGTCATATTTTTCTTTATTGAAATATTTGGGCAGAGAACCAACTACATCCGCAAGCCCACCCGTTTTTATAAAAGGTACTGATTCTGACGCTGCAAATAGTATTTTTTTCATAACTTTTCCTCCAAACCTCACAAATATAAATATATTATACCGTATTTTTTTTTAGAAGAAAAGTACCAATCAATTTTTATATTCTAATCTAATTGTATCCGCAATTAATGCAATAAATTCGGAATTTGTGGGTTTTCCTTTTCCATTGCTTACTGTATATCCAAACAAATCATCTAACGTATCTAATTTTCCTCTGCTCCAGGCAACTTCAATAGCATGCCTGATTGCTCTTTCCACTCTGCTTGCAGTTGTCTGATGCTTTTTCGCTACGGTGGGATAGAGGACTTTTGTAACTGCATTCAGTACATCCATATCCTCTACAGCCATCATGATCGCATCTCTGAGATAATGATATCCTTTGATGTGTGCTGGTATCCCTATTTCATGAATCATATCAGTGACCTTCGTTTCCAGATGAAGTTCCGGCTTTACTTCTTCTTGTTGACTCACCATATTCTGAGGTTTTAATTCATGGCGAATAATCTCATTGGCATGTTTAATCCTATTTAATACTGTTTCATTATTAAAAGGTTTCATAATGTAGTAACTTGCACCTCTTTTAAAGGCATCTTCTGTAATTCTTTCCTGTCCAACTGCTGTTACAACAATAAAATCAGGATGTTTTTTCAATTCTTTATCATTTCCGATCATCTCCATTACGCTCAATCCATCCATTTTCGGCATAATCAGATCAAGCAGAACTACATCCGGCTGTTTTTCCTTGATCAGTTGGTACATATCCTCCCCATTGTTCGCCTTCCCGACCAGTCGTAATTCCTTATCGCTGCTTATTATTTCGTCAAGCAGATCCAGAATTCTTTCATTGTCGTCGGCTATTGCCACATTTATCTCTCCCATTTTCTGCGATGCCTCCTTCTCTTACATCAAAAACCGTCGAGTTTGATTATATAATTTGACATATCTCAAATCAAGAAATTGCTGTCGTAAAAACTTGACTCTAATCGACAAGTTTTTTATTATTTGACATTTTTCAGCATATTTTCGATAAATACACCATATCCTTTTGTAGCATCTTGTACAAACACATGTGTTACTGCACCCACAAGTTTTCCATTTTGAATAATCGGGCTTCCACTCATTCCCTGGACAATTCCGCCTGTGATTTCAAGAAGTTTTTCATCTGTCACTTCAATGACAATTCCTTTATTGATCTCCTGAGTTCCTTTGTCGATTTTTGTAATACGAATCTCGTAATCTTTTACTTCGCCTTCAACAGCGCACCGTATAACTGCCGGTCCTACTTCGATTTCTTCTTTTGATGCAGTTTCCATCGGTTTTAGATCCGTAAAAAGAGAATCAATACGATCAATTGTTCCAAATATCCCGCAATCAGTATTTTCAGTTATAGTGCCAAGTACATTATAATTATTATAAACAATAATACCTTCCATGCCGCCAGGTGTTCCGTTTTCTCCTTTTTTAATATCTTTGATACTGGTCTCATATACGGTCCCATTGTCAATTTCTAACAGCGTATTAGTATCCACATCATGAATTCCATGTCCTAATGCTCCAAAACGACTGTCAGCATTTAAAAAAGTGATGGTCCCCAGCCCTTGCGCATTATCTTTGACCCAGATTCCAAGTTTATATCCCTCTTGACCACATGACACTGGTTTTAATTTTATATCAATATACTCGTCATCCCTTCTAACTTTCAGAATGGTCTCTTTCTTGTCCAAATGTTTGACAGCTTCCTGTAATTCTTCCTTATCGCGAATCTCTTGATCATCCAAAGCGACAATATAATCTCCTGCTTTTACAAGGTGGGCTCCGGGCTCATACTCCATCCCATCCTCCCCTGTAATTGGTTCTGTTCCCAGCACCATAACGCCTTCTGTCTCCAGATAGATTCCTATCGGCATCCCGCCGGGAATCACCATGTTACCAGAAGCCGTCTCTGCATTTACTTCTTGCTGTAATTTATTCTGCTGATATTCATTCATGTAATATCCACTGCTTATAGCAACCGTAAATGTTGTAATCATAATCAGAATTCTTCGATACCAGTATTTTCTCATCGTACAACCTCACTTTACTTATTATCAGACAAAAAGAAAGATAGATATCCATTTTGGATATCTATCTTATTATGTGATGTTTTCAATAATTTACTCTGTTTTACTTCATCTGATTCGCAAGTTCTTTCATCTCAACAGCACTTTGAATCACAGTGTCTGTGATTTTTGCTCCGCCAAGAATTCTTGCCAGCTCATGAATAGATTCTTTTTCATCCAATGGGAAGATACTCGTTCTGGTAATTCCTTCTTGTGTCTTCTTCTCTATCATGTAATGATGGTCCGCCATTGCTGCAATCTGTGCCAGATGCGTAATACAGATTACCTGGTGTTTTCTTCCGATTACAGCCATTTTTTCAGAGACTTTTTGTGCTGTTCTTCCGCTGATTCCCACATCAATTTCATCAAAAATCAATGTTTCAATATCGTCACGCTCTGCCATAACCGTCTTGATGGCAAGCATAATTCTGGATAATTCGCCGCCGGATGCAACATTCGCCAAAGGTTTTAACGGCTGTCCGGGATTCAAAGATATCATAAATTCAATATCATCAATTCCTTCTGAAGTATAATTTTTAGTCTTCTCGAACTGAATCTTAAACTGAACACCCTCAAAATTCAGATCCTTAAGTCCTTCTTCAATTGATGTTTCCAGGATGAATGCCTGTTCCTTGCGAAGTTTTGACAATTTTTCTGCCGATTCTTCAAAAGATCTTTCCGCCTGCGTACATTGCTCTTTTAACTCTTCAAGATAATGGTCAAAATCCTCCAGAATCCGAATCCTCTCTTCCTGCTTTTTACAATAATCACAGATTTGTTCTATACTGTCACCATACTTTGTCTTTAGATGATTCAGTTCATTCAGACGGTTTTCCGTCTCATAGAACTCTTCATCAGAGAATTCGCAAGTCTTGCTGTATTCTGAAAGCTCACGGTTGAAATCATTCAACAGGCTGTCTACTTCAACCAACTGTTCATACAGTTCTGAAGCTTTTGCATCGTATTCAGCGATTTCTGAAAGAGAACGAATCGCGCGGCTCAATGCTTCACTGGCATTATCATTTCCCTCACTAGTGTATGTATATGCTTCATTCACTGATTCTACGATTCTCTTGCTGTTCGTCATTCGACGATATAAAACCTCCAGATCTTCATCTTCTCCTGGCTGAAGATCAGCATTGTGGATCTCATCCACTTCAAACTTAAGAAAGGAGAGTTCTTTCGCGCGCTGAGCTTCATCCGTCTGCATCTCATTCAGTTTTTTTATACAAGCTTTATATTCCTTATATGCCTTCTCGGTCCTTTGCCGCAATTCACCGATTGAATCTCTGGCAAATGCATCTACAATTCCAAGATGATTCTTTTTATACAACAGAGACTGATGCTCATGTTGTCCGTGAATATCAATCAGAATCGCTGCCACTTCTTTCAAAAGGCCGATTGACACTGTCTCGCCATTGATTCTGCTGACACTTCTTCCAGTCATCATGCGTCGACTAAGTGTCACCATCCCATCTTCCGGATAGATATCTAACTTGTTCAACTTTTCCTTCTGGTGTTCATTTTCTACCAGAAATGTTAATTCTACAAAGCCATATTCCGCACCTTGCCTCAAAATATCTTTCGAATACCTTCCTCCAAGTGCCAGATTCACTGACCCTAAAATAATAGACTTTCCTGCACCAGTTTCCCCGGTAAGGATATTCAGTCCATCTTTAAATTCCACTTCTATTTCATCAATCAGTGCAAGATTTTTTACATGCAAACTCTGTAACATTCTGCCTCCTATAAGACAATCTTACTAATCTTATCCATCACTTTTATAGTATCATCAACACTTCGGATCGCACACATAATCGTGTCATCTCCGGCAATACTCCCTACAACTTCATTCCATTTCATAGCATCAATTGCTGCACATACCGCCATTGCCATTCCAGCCACCGTTTTAATAACAAGTATATTTTGTGCCATATCCATGGACACGAATCCATCTTTCAATACACGAATATATTTTTCACTCATGCCGTTTTCAGCGCTCTGATGTACTGCATAACGCTGCTTGCCATTTTCAGCCGGCACTTTCGTTAATTTCAGATCTCTGATATCACGGGACACGGTTGCCTGCGTCACTTTGAAACCTTCTTTGTTCAGATATTCTGCTAATTCTTCTTGCGTTTCAATGTAATTTTTATTAATTAGTTCAATAATCTTTGCATGTCTGTTTACTTTCATGACGCTAATTTCCTTTCATCTTTCTACGTAATGTTTCCAAAAAGCTGATATTACTTAACTTCATAATCGTTGTAGATGCTTCTGACTTTTTCACCGTGACTCTGTCTTTGGTCCTAAGGACTACCGTATCTGCTCCGTCAAACGTAACAAATACTTCTTCTTCCGAATCATTACGGCCTTCACCGATCTCAATTACAATCTCATCTTCTGCTGACAATACAATACTGCTTGTATTCAACGCATGAGAACAAATCGGTGTAATTACGATCAATGATGCAGTCGGCTCAACAATTGGCCCTCCAGCCGATAAATTATATGCAGTGGAACCTGTCGGTGTCGACAATATAACTCCATCTGCTTCATAAGAATTCAACAATTCCCCATTCACGTATAATCGAAAATGAATAACTCGCAGCTCTCCTTTACGGGATACCACAATATCATTTAAGGAGACATCACAACTTCCGTCATCAAAGATCCCTTGCAGCATCATTCGTTTTTCAAATGTATAGTCGCCTTTCAACATTTGCTGAAAAGCTTCATCGATATGTGTTACTTCAACCTCTGTGAGATAACCAAGTGTTCCCATATTAATTCCCAAAATCGGTACTTCTCGTTTCCAAAGCATACGAGCCACTTCAATCAGGCTGCCATCTCCCCCAATCACGATTGCGCATCCGATTTCAGCTGGCACGGAATCCCGAATAATCTTTTTATTTTCATCTTTTTTGCATAAAATGCATTCTTTTCCAGCAAATTCCAACAGATTCATTATCTGATTGGTAATAGCGTGATCTTTATCTTTTCCGTCATTTGTAACAATTAAAAACCTGTCCATAATCTGTGTTCTTTCCCCTTAATTTTTTGCAAGAGTGTCAAATGCCTGATCTACAATGTCCTGTATGTCAACATTGCCCGTTATTTCCCCGGAGCCCTCACATTTTTCCAAATGAACCAGATATTCTATATTTCCTTCTGGTCCTTTGATTGGCGAAAACTCCAGATTCAATACATCAAAACCAATAGATAACGCATACTCAATAACAGTTGTTATTACTTCCAAATGTGTACTTTTCTCCCGTACTACACCTTTCTTTCCAACTTTTTCTCTTCCCGCCTCAAACTGCGGTTTAATCAAAGCAACAATCTGTCCTTTCTCTCTAAGATAATTACGGATTGGCAACAGCACTTTAGTCAGTGAAATGAACGACACATCTATAGATGAGAAATCAACAGGTTCACCAATATCTTCTGGTGTCACATAACGAATGTTTGTCTTTTCCATACATACAACTCTATCATCTTGTCGAAGCTTCCAATCAAGCTGCCCACGTCCAACATCAATAGCAAAGACCTTAACTGCTCCATTCTGCAGCATACAATCTGTAAACCCGCCAGTAGAAGATCCGACATCAGTACAGACCTTTCCCGCCACGCTTACATCGAAATTCTTAATTGCTTTTTCTAATTTCAAACCGCCTCTGCTCACATACGGAAGTGTATGTCCCCTCACTTCAATCTGAACTTCTTCTGCAAAAGTCGTACCTGCCTTGTCTTCCCGTTGACCCTCCACAAACACATTGCCTGACATTATGATTGCTTTCGCCTTCTCACGCGACGGAGCAAGATTTCTTTTTACAAGTAATACATCTAAACGTTCTTTCATACTCTCTCCCACATTTTATCATATAGTTCCTGAATTCTTCTGGTCATCGTCTTAACATCAATTCCAGTTTCTTTCCGTAATACTTCAATACTTCCATGCTCTATATAGTCATCTGGAAGTGCCAGTGGAAGTACTTTTACATTTAAATTTTCCCTGGATACATACTCCAACACATGTTCGCCATAACCACCCGTCTGCACATTTTCCTCAATCGTTGCAATCAAACGATGATTCTTGCCAAGCTTTCGAATCATTTCTTCATCAATCGGTTTTACAAATCTTGCATTCACAAGCGTACAAGAATATCCTGCCATTTTCAGCTGTTCCCGTACTTTTACCGCGTCTTCGAACATATGACCAACAGATACAACTGCAATCTCTGATTCTTCATAAATCATCTCACTCTTTCCAAGCATGATCGGTTCTCGAAAATCTTCATATTCATCATAAGCACTTCCTCTTGGATACCGAAGCGCAATTGGTCCATCATAAGACAATGCAAACCGAAGCATATCCGCTAACTCCCATTTGTGTTTCGGCGACATGACTACCATATTAGGAATATTACTTAAATAAGACAAGTCAAAGATTCCCTGATGCGTCTCTCCATCACTGCCTACCAATCCTGCACGGTCAACAGCAAAAACAACCGGAAGATTCTGAAGTGCTACATCATGAATCAGCTGATCATATCCTCGCTGAAGGAAGGAAGAATACACAGCAAATACCGGATGCACTCCTCCGGCTGCCAGACCTGCTGCAAATGTAACTCCATGTTCTTCTGCAATTCCAACATCAAAAAAACGTTCTGGATACATCTGTCGGAATCGTTTTAGACCAGTCCCATCCGTCATAGCTGCCGTAATCGCCACAATATCCGGATGATTTCTGGCCTCATCACAAAGGACTTTACCAAAGACATCCGTATAACTGTCTCTCTTTTTGGGACTTTCTGGTTCTCCAGTCTCAATCTGAAATGGTCCAATTCCATGGAACTTATCAGGCTGTTTTTCTGCAGGTTCATATCCTTTTCCCTTTTCGGTAATCACATGAAGCAGTACAGGTCCCTCTATCTTCTGTGCGTCATGAAATGCTTTACACAGCATCGATAGATTATGTCCAGGGATCGGCCCCAGATAAGTAATTCCCATATCTTCAAAAAACATACCAGGAACGACTAGCTGCTTTATACTGCTTTTTGTCCGGTGGAGTTGATCAATTACATGTTCTCCTACCACAGGAATCTTATTCAGTGCATTGGTTACTCCTTTTTTTAAGCCAGTGTAGATATCTGCTGTTCGAAGTCCTGCCAGATACTTAGACATTCCTCCTACATTTTCTGATATCGACATCTTATTATCATTCAATACAATTATAAAATTAGTCTTTAGAAGTGACGCATTATTCAGTGCTTCATACGCCATTCCTCCAGTCAGTGAACCATCTCCGATCACTGAGATAACATGATATTTTTCTCCTTTGATATCTCTGGCATGAACATAACCCAGCCCTGCCGATATAGATGTAGAGCTGTGCCCGGTATCAAACGCATCACAGGCACTTTCTTTGCGCTTAGGGAAGCCACTCATTCCTCCATATTTACGCAGATCATCAAATCCCTCTTTTCTTCCGGTTAAAAGCTTATGTGTATAAGCCTGATGACCGACATCCCAGATAATCTTATCTTCTGGAAGCTGAAAGACCAGATGCATAGCCATTGTCAATTCCACGACCCCAAGATTAGATGCAAGATGACCACCTGTCTTACTAATCTTTTCAATCAAAAAATGTCGGATTTCTTCCGCTAACTGATCTAACTCATCTGGATTCAGTTCTTTAATATCATTTGCCTTTTGTATACGTTCTAACATAATCAGGTTCCCCTCTATTTGTCTCTGTGAATCAGTTGAATCAACAACTGTTCCAGATATTTATTTTCTCCTGATAACTGATGCAAAAGTCCAATTGCTTTTTCCGAAAGTTCCTCTACGACCTTTCCCGCCTCAGTTGTTCCCATTAATGTGACATACGTCGTCTTTTCATTCTTTTCGTCACTGTGAATTGGCTTTCCAAGCACTTCTTCTGTACTAGTCACGTCCAGGATATCATCTTGAATCTGAAAAGCAATTCCTACATAATGAGCAATTTTTTCCACTTTTTTTACTTCTTCCTCAGTAGCACCAGCCAAGATTGCACCAATCATCATTGATGCCTCTATCAACGCTGCCGTCTTCAATTCATAGATTGTGTCCAACACCTCTTTGGTCACGGCATGTCCTGTCTCTTTTACGTCAATCACCTGACCGCCGATCATACCATATATTCCGGCCTTTTCTCCCAAAACCGTCAATGCTCTTCCAATCAAAAGTCCATCTTCTGGATCTGACACAAAAGCTTTAAAAGCAGTCTCAAATGCATAATTAAGCAAGGCATCCCCCGCCAGAATTCCCATATCTTCTCCATAGACCACATGCGTTGTTTTTCTTCCACGTCTATACTCATCATTATCCATCGCCGGTAGATCATCATGCACAAGAGAGTAAGTATGTATCATCTCAATTGCTGCCATAAATGGCTGAATCGCTTTGGAAGTTCCCTGAAACAAAGAGTATGTCTCTTGCATCAGCATTGGCCGCAGACGCTTTCCACCAGCCAGAAGACTATAACTCATCGCTTCCATTATGACGCTTTGATATCCCTTCTGTTTCGGAAGATATTCCTGTAAGATACCCTCGATATTCTGAACTTTCTGCTTCATTTGTATCTGAAAATCATCTTTAGAACTCATGAGTCTCTCCCTCTTCATCTAATATCAGCATTTTTTTCTCTACTTTGTCTATTTTATCATTACACTGTTTTAACAGATCCATACCTTTATGGTATAACTGAAAAGAATCTTCCAGAGAAATTTCTTCTTTTTCCATCTTCTGGATCGTATCTTCCAGTTGACCAAAAAGTTCTTCCAGATTCTGTCCCTCTTGTAATTCTGCCTGATTAGCCATGCTGCTCCTCCTTCACCTCTTCCACAACAGCGTGTATTACTCCATCTGTCACATACACGGACAATAGATCCTGCGGACGCACTTGCTCAATACTTTTAACAACAGTTCCTGATTCACTTTCTACATACGAAAAACCATGATTCAGCTTTTGAATCGGCGATAATCCTTTCATAATCTCCATGTAAATAGCCATCCTGTGTCTGGCATCTCTGACCTTCCCATCCATCAACGCCCGAAGTCGATCTTCTAATTCCACGATTCTTTGCTGATGTTCTTGTAATTTGTAACGTGGATGTAGATATTTTAACCTTGTCTGTAGTTCTTTCAGACGAAGGCGTTCCATCTGTATCCTCTGAGCCAGAAGTCGATTCATTTTGAATTGATATTCCTGCAATCGCTGCTCGGTCTGCCGAACATCACTGACCGCCAATTCTGCAGCTGCTGACGGAGTCGGTGCCCGAAGATCAGCCACATAATCTGCAATTGTAGTATCCGTCTCGTGACCAACCGCAGAGATTATCGGAATACTACAGTTAAAGATTGCTCTGGCAACTTCTTCTTCATTAAATGCCCACAAATCTTCTATCGAACCACCGCCACGGCCCACAATCATTACGTCAACATCTGCTTTTTCCAGCATCTGGATTCCTCGTACAATGCTTTCCTTTGCTCCCTCGCCCTGTACCTGGGCAGGATATAGTATCAGCTGGACATAAGGATTCCTGCGCGCAGTAATATTCATAATATCCCGGATTGCGGCTCCTGTGGAAGCCGTTACTACACCAATCCGTCTGGCATAGGCCGGGATCGGCTTTTTATACTCAGGCGCAAACATACCCATCTCTTCCAGTTCTTTCTTCAACATCTGAAAACGTTCATAGAGAAGCCCATCTCCATCGAGATGAATTTCTCTGGCATAGAGCTGATAGGAACCACTTCGCTCATAGACATTTACCGATCCCAGAACCACTACCTGCTGACCTTCGCTCATACGAAAAGAGAGTCCGCCTCGCTGCCCTGCAAACATAACACAGGCAATCGTTCCAGACTCATCTTTTAATGAAAAATATATATGTCCTGATGTGTGATACTTACAGTTCGAGACTTCACCCTTCACATAGATACGGTTCAGCATATAATCCTGGGTAAACATATTTTTAATATATGCATTTACCTGTTTTATAGTATATACATTTCGAGCCATTATCTACCTCTGCTTATTATTCTGCAAGTTTTCCAAGCACAGCATTTATGAAAGCAGGGCCTTCATCACTGCTATACTTTTTCGCTAATTCTACTGCCTCATCAATTGCTACGCCTGTCGGTACATCTTCATCCCACTTCATTTCATATACAGCAAGTCTGAGAATCGTCAGATCCACCTTGTTCATTCGACTGGTCTTCCATCCGGTAGTATGCTCATTAATCAACGAATCAATTTCCGCAATCTTCTCCGCAATTTTAGATGATTTGGTTCGAATATAATCCAGATCTTTTTCCCTGGCATCCTCTAATTGTTCAAAATAAAGCTGTAATTGTTCTGGCATTTCCTGCTCTGCATTAAACTCTACTCCAAACAATACCTTAAAGATATGTTCTCTTAACTCTGTTCTCTTCACTTATACTTCCTCCGGCACATCTACCCCGGCCACACGGATATTCACGTCAGCAACTTCAAGACCTGTCATATTTTCAATTGCCGCTTTTACCTTCTCCTGCACCTTAGCTGTAGTCTCTTTGATACTATACCCATACTTCAGGTTCAGCGCCAGTGAAACGGTAACAATTCCTTCCAGTACATCAACTTTTACTCCTTTAGACAGAGACTTCATTCCCAACTTGCTAATCAACTCTCTGGTCGCATTCCCGGCCATTGATGACACACCGTCCACTTCCATCGCTGCAAGACCGGCAATGATAGATACAACATCATCTGCGATCTTAACCTCTCCAAGATTCTCGTCAGCTTTTATTGTATACGTACTTTTCTCTTCTTTACTCATTCTAGAAACCTCCTGTCTCATCTTACAATTCATTTTATTATATCAAATTTATACACATTTGCAAAGTGGGGACGGGGGTTTTTTCATTTTCCCCCGTCCCAAATTAAATTTACCGTGTCCCTATCTGCCAAATTCGGATAATTCTAGTCCGTTGTTTCTTTCCAATGTCATACGGATGCTCCAGTCATTGACGAACAGGAGTAACGGACGTCCTTTCAGATCTTTTACTTTCTTCATATCTGAAGTTCCAGTGAGTTTATCGAGATCAATATCTGTATTTTCTATCCAGCGAATGTGTTCATATGGCAGAGTATCCAGACGGATCTCTACGTTATATTCATTCTCAAGTCTGTATTTCAGTACATCAAACTGGAGAACACCAACTACTCCAACGATAATTTCTTCCATTCCTGTATTATATTCCTGGAATATCTGGATTGCACCTTCCTGAGCGATCTGGTTGATACCTTTGATGAACTGCTTTCTCTTCATGGTATCTACCTGACGCACTCTTGCAAAATGTTCTGGCGCAAAGGTCGGGATTCCTTCATATGCAAATTTATCACCGGATGTCGTCAGAGTATCTCCAATGGAAAAGATTCCCGGATCAAATACACCGATGATGTCTCCACCATATGCTTTTTCAATCATCTTCCTTTCACTTGCCATCATCTGCTGTGGCTGAGAAAGCCGTACTTTTTTGCCGCCTTGTATATGAAATACATCCATTCCTGCTTCGAATTCACCGGAACAGATTCTCATAAATGCAATTCTGTCTCTGTGTGCCTTATTCATATTCGCCTGAATCTTGAATACAAATGCAGAGAATTCTGATTCTTCCATCGGATCTATCGCCCCCTGATCAGACATTCTTGGAAGCGGTGAAGTCGTCATTTTTAAGAAATGTTGTAAAAATGTCTCTACTCCGAAATTTGTAAGTGCTGATCCAAAGAATACAGGTGACAATTCGCCTTTACTGACTAATTCCTGATCAAATTCTGCACCGGCACCATCCTGAAGTTCAATCTCTTCTTCAAGCTTCTCCCTTTGTTCTTCTGTCACCCAATCTGTAATCTCAGGGGCATCGATTGCGATCTTCTTTACTTCACCCTGTGTTGTTCCCTTATGGGTATCGGAAAAAAGTTCTACTTTCTTCGTTGCTCTGTCATAAACCCCTTTAAATTCCTTACCTGAACCAATCGGCCAGTTTACCGGGCAGGTTGCAATTCCAAGCTCGCTTTCAATATCATCCAAAAGCTCGAATGTGTCCAACGCCTCACGATCCATCTTATTAATAAATGTAAAAATTGGAATGTGACGCATAGTACATACCTTGAACAGCTTTCTGGTCTGTGCCTCGACACCTTTCGATGCATCAATGACCATCACCGCAGAATCAGCCGCCATCAGGGTACGGTAAGTATCTTCCGAGAAATCCTGATGTCCAGGCGTATCCAGAATATTAATACAATAGCCGCCATAATTAAACTGCAATACGGAAGACGTAACAGAGATACCTCTTTCCTTCTCAATTTCCATCCAGTCAGACACGGCATGCTTTGCAGTGGCTTTTCCCTTGACACTTCCGGCCTGATTGATGGCTCCTCCATACAACAGGAACTTTTCTGTCAATGTTGTTTTACCGGCATCCGGGTGGGAAATAATTGCAAATGTTCTTCTTTTTTTAATCTGCTCCTTTACTTCATTCGTAATCTGTGACATATATATAAACACTCCTATAAATAATATAACCGTTTTTACACGCTATTAGTCAGTATAACACACCTGTTTTCATTCCTCAATTACGAATTTTCGGAATCTATCAAAGAATCCCGAATCCACCATTGTCAGCTTCCTTCGGATGCATAAAATAAAAAAGGAAACCCGAAATGGATTTCCTTAATCTATTCATGATTTATTCCGATTTTCCTTCATTATATACAGGCGTGATTACGATATTCTGCGCTGCCACTCCGGTCTTTCTGGTAACAATATCTTCAATCTGGGCCCGATTCGCATCACTCAATTCTGCGGCATTGACAACTACATCCGCAGTATCGGCTGTTAAACTGACGACAACTTCATCAAACCCTTTGGATGCAAGCAATGTCTCTGCCGCTGCTTCTTTTTCTGCCAATTCAGTCATTGCTACCATCTGATTGACTGCTTCCTGTTTCTGTTCATCACTTAGATTCTCATTATCTATGATTTCCATCAAAGATTCTTTGTTCTTTGCACGCACCTGCTCTCTGGTTACCTTCGCTTCTGCCACAACACCTCTTGCCTCTCCGCTTGTAAGTACTGCTTCCCCTGGAGTTCCGTCTACGCTGTCACCTGCATCACTGTCCTGACTTTCGATATCACCCGCTGAACTTTCCAGATCTTCCTCCGAAATATCCAAAAGTTCCTGATTCGCCAATTCTGCATTTGTCTGTTCTGCATCATTTTTCTCACCAAATATTTTGCCGGAATAATTCAAGTATCCGGCCGCTGCGATCATAACAGCCAATGCTGCAATAATAATCTGGTTCTTCTTCAAAATTCGTTTCACTGTTCATCCTCCTACCATGCCACTTATTTTTTAACTTTTCTTCATTACCCTAATCTTATGCGTGTCTATTCCAAATAATGCTTGGACAGCTTCAGTAATATTCTGTTTCACGACTGCATTATCACCACCTTCCGCAAGAACAACTACTCCTTCTACCTGAGGGCTTAATTCTTTACTTATATAGGGTTCCTGACTCTGCGTATTGTCTCCGTTATATACAGTGGTTTCTCCATGCGTACTGTTCTGCGTTGTACGTGTCCCTCCCTGACTGTCTGTCTCCGTAACCGTCTCGCTGTCCGCCTCTATATCCTTTTCCACCACTTTCTCTGCAGAAGACTCCAAAGTAATCATAACCGTGACTTTGCCAGTTCCTTCCATCTGTGATAAGACATTTTCCAGCCGCCTTTCTAGTTTCGAAAGATACACATCCTGCTCGGTATCAATTCCGCTTCCTGCAGTTGAAACCGTTTCTTCTTCATAACTATCCGATTGTTCTTTCTTTTGTTCTGTAGGAAGAGCAATGACAAGTAAAAGAACTCCCACCAAAAAAATAATCATTAACTGATCTTTTTTTATTGAGAAATCCTTTGGAATCTTAAACCACTTCTTCTTATCTTCCAATTCTTATCTCCTCCACATCAATTTCCATATTTTCTTCACTGCCTTCTTCATTTTCGTTATCATCCTGATATTCCTTCTGAACTTCATTCAGATATTCTTCCGGATTAATTGTTTCCAGATAATCTGTGGAATTCTCTATTTTTTCAATCTTAGTCAAATATTCATCATTCTCGTATAGATTTTCCCAACTGCTCTCCATTCCCAAGAGTTTCACTATCGGCGCAGCCAGCATAATAATCAGGACCAGCCCCGTAAAGAAGCGCAGATATCGTTGATATCCCTTATCAGGAATAATATGCATAACCGCTGTGATCATAACCATATAAAACGCAAGATTTTCCATCCATTGATACAGATATTCAAACATCTCATCACCTTAGATATTTCCCGTTGTTGCTGCCACTACAACGATTGTAAGAAGGAACAAAACTCCTGTCGTAAATAAGACTTTTAATAAGAGATGGCATCCTTCACTGACTGTTTCTACACACCCCACCATTCGTTTATCAGAGATTGGCTGGATCAAGGCTGCCATTAATTTGTATAAAAATATAATACATATAATCTGAAGCATTGGCACAACACAAAGGGCAATACAGATTACTGCTCCAGTCATGCCAATACCATTTTTTACTAAAACCGCTGTCCCTAGCACAACTTCTGTGATTCCGCCGATTGCATCTCCAACTCCAGGAATTGCCTCTGCACTGCGTGTAACGACACTTCGTTTTACCGTATCAATAGCCGGATTAATCAACCCCTGAACTACATTTAACCCTATAATACACGCTAATAAAGTTTTTAAGATCCAAGATACGCCCAGTTCAATAAGCTCCGAAAACTTACTGAGATAATCTTCCTCAGACAGATAATTTAGTACTTTTACCATCATGTAGATATGTATCAATGGAAGTAAAAAATTAGCCACCAGAAGTTCTACCAGATAAATCAGAAATAAAACCAGATTATAAAAAGCAACGGATGTAACACTACCTTTTGCAATTGCAACTGCCAAAAAATACAATGGACAAAACACTCCCATAAACGAAGTCAGATTTGTAATCCCACCGCTGACCCAGTCTACTACAGCTGCAAAAGAACTTAATGTCAATGCAATCACCAGAAGATATAAGACATAAAAACTGATTTCTGCAATTTGGCGGCTTTGAAAAACTCTGGAAAAATTCGTAAATACTGCTGCAATCACAGCGATCAGAAGAATATGAATCAGATTGTCTTTGCTGACTCGAAATGCATATCCGACCTGGTCTTCCAATAACCGATTCAGCAATTCTGCAGAGAAAGTCAGATCCCCAGAAAGAATCCCCAATAATGTTTCCTTAAAATCCATCTTTTCTTCTGGAAATAAATCTTTCAGAACATCGTTGATATCCTCAAAATCAAACTGGTCTATCATTTCTTCTTTCAGTCTGCTTTGTTCTTCCTCTGTTTCCGCTGCCGATACCTGACCTCCAATCCCAATCCACACAGCCATGATTTCAAATATCGTAAGCCATATAATCAGCCTTTTTCTCATGACAAAAACCCCTTGATCGTATCCAGAAGCGCCATAAGAATCGGCATGCTTAATAACATAACTGCCAGTTTGCCGAATATTTCAATCTGCGTGGCAATCGTCTGATATCCTGAATCTTTGCAGATGCTGGAAGAGAATTCTGCCACATAAGTAATTCCTAGCATTTTCATTAATGTGCCTATATAAGACTGATCCATCTTAATATAATTTCCAATTGTTTTCACGGCATCCACGATGATATCCAGTTGTCCAAGAATACAGGAAAAAATAATCAGACTCAACGCAGCGCTTATATAGATACCATATTCTGATTTTCCACTTTTGAATTGTACTGCCAGAAGTGTTCCCGCAACTCCCAGAATTCCAATCTGCAGCATATTCATATGTATCCCTTCTTTCCTATAACAAAAACAGCTGCCGGATGGAAGAAAACAATTCATATATATATGGTACAATCCAAAACAGCACCAGTATCAGACCTGCCAGACTTGTCAGAAATGCCTGTTCTTCTCTCCCACTGTGTTTTAAGACCTGGCACAGTACTGATACCAATATTCCAACCGCCGCAATCTTAAAAATTAGATTTATACTCATTTATGCCTCCTTTATATCAGCAGGATCGTAACAAAGATTCCACTCATGACACCCAGACAACGATATAATCTGATTCTTGAATTCATCGTTTCATGTTGTTCTTCCATAGACAGATTCAATTCTTCCAGATAAAGATCCAGCGTCCGGACCTGCATCTCAATATCTGCAATTCCAAATTGTCCGCCCAGTGCCGATAATCTATCCAGAACATCTTTCGGAAGTCCGGCATCTGCAAGATATTTTCGTGTGTTTTCTTCCCATATGATTGAAAATACCCCTCCGGTTCTTCTTTCTGTCTGTTCCGCCAGCTGCTTCATCCAACTCTTGTACGGCTCTTTGGATGATACTGCAATCTGCTGAAATGCTTCGCCCAGATATGCTCTAGAATAAAAGATCTCACTACGGAGCCGGTAGATCAACTTCTGAAGATATCTCATCTGTTCATATTGATCCCGAATGTGCTCTGCAGCCACAATTCCTCCACAGGCAGATGTCATTATAACAATCAGACTTCCTATAACTTTCAACATCATGACACTTGTAACGTCTCCCGATACAAAAGAGTTCCTCTGCTGTCATAGATTCCTTCTACCTGTCCTACATGTTCCCGGTTTTCCAGCAATACATACCGTTCAAACCGTTTTTCAGCCACCATCTGATCAAACAAAGGCTTCTTCCGTAATTCTTCCATAGAATCTGCATGCACGGTTGCCAGCATCTTACATCCACAATGCATGGCATATTCAATAGCATGTACATCCTCTGCCGTTCCAATTTCATCCACCGCAATCACTTCCGGCCCCATGGAACGAATCAACATGATCATACCCTCTGCTTTCGGGCAGCAGTCCAATACATCCGTACGGATTCCAAGCTGAGTCTGTGCTACTCCCATATAACATCCGCCGAGTTCCGAGCGCTCATCTACTACTCCAACTGACATTCCGTTTATCCATCCATTTCCATTGGAAATTTGTCGGATCATATCCCTTAGCAGAGTTGTTTTTCCACACCGCGGCGGTGATACGATCAATGTATGGTACAATTTTTTGTTATACGTTATAAACGGAAATATCGGATCCGCACATCCAAGAATCTCATGAGACATTCTCAGATTAATTGACGAAATATATCTTAAATTCTTTACTTTTCCATTTTCAATGATTGCCTGTCCTGTCATTCCAACTCTATGTCCTCCTTCAATCGTAATATATCCTTGCTTCATTTCCTGCTCATATGCATATAAAGAATAATTACTGATATATTCCAGCATTTCTCTGATGTCTTCCCTGGTAACGATATAAGGCTTGCCCCGCTGATTGCCAGGTATTATCTCCTCTCCGCGGTAAACCAGAAGCAGCGGCTTCTCCACACGTAGTTTAATCTCCTGCAAATACTCATATTGCAGATGTTCTTTACCGATCAACACCCGAATGCTGCGGGGTAAAACACTTAATATTCGATTCTCTTGCATCATTGTCCACCTCTTTAACTCAATATATGTTCCAATCCAACATTTATGCCAAAATAAAAAAAGACATAGACTTTTCGTCTAAATCTTTTCATTTGGGTACACCGCATATTGCAAATGGGGACGTAGTATTTTGCAAAAATACTACGTCCCCATTTAACACTTTTTTATTCAGCTACGTCTTTCATACTAAATGACATTCTGCCCATCTTATCTTTTCCAAGGCATACAACTTTGACTACATCGCCTAATGTCAATACGTCTTCTACATGGTTGATTCTCTCTTTGGAAATCTTTGAAATGTGCACCATTCCTTCTTTTCCTGGTGCAAATTCCAGGAATGCGCCAAATTCTTTGATGCTGACTACTTTTCCTTCTAACACCTGTCCGGCCTCAAAGTCTGTTACAATAATGTGAATCAGTCTCTGGGCTTTTTGCATATTATCTGCGTCTGTTCCGCAGATGGATACTGCTCCGTCATCGGTAATGTCAATCTTTACGCCTGTCTGTTCAATAATCGCATTGATTGTCTTACCGCGCTGACCTACAACATCACCAATCTTCTGTGGATCGATCTGCATCTGGATGATCTTCGGTGCGTATGGGCCTACTTCTGGTCTTGGCTCGGCGATTGTCTTTGACATTACTTCATCCAGAATATAGGTTCTTGCCTTCTTTGTTGCAGCAATAGCTTCTTCAATAATTGGTCTTGTCAAGCCGTGGATCTTGATATCCATCTGGATTGCGGTAATACCTTTGTGTGTACCGGCTACTTTAAAGTCCATATCGCCGAAGAAGTCTTCCAGCCCCTGAATATCTGTCAACACCAGATAATCGTCATCCGTCTCTCCTGTTACCAATCCTGCAGAGATACCTGCAACTGCGGATTTGATTGGCACACCTGCAGCCATCAGTGACATAGAAGATGCACAGATACTTGCCTGAGAAGTTGAACCATTAGATTCAAATGTCTCAGATACGGTACGAATTGCATATGGGAATTCTGCTTCGCTTGGAAGTACCGGTACCAATGCTCTCTCAGCCAATGCACCATGTCCGATCTCACGACGACCAGGTCCTCTGGACGGTCTTGTCTCACCAACAGAGTAAGACGGGAAATTATAGTGGTGCATATATCTCTTAGAAGTCTCGGATTCATCCAGTCCATCCAGTCTCTGCGCTTCTGCAAGTGGCGCAAGTGTTGTAACTGTACAGATCTGAGTCTGTCCACGTGTAAACATTGCAGAACCATGAACTCTCGGAATCAGGTCGATCTCTGCAGCAAGCGGTCTGATCTGATCGATTGCTCTTCCATCCGGACGCTTGTGATCTTTCAAGATCATCTTACGAACCGTCTTTTTCTGATATTGATATATCGCTTCACCCAGCACAGCCAGCCATTCTTCATTGTCTGCAAATGCTTCCTCTAATTTTTCTGTAATCTGTCGGATATTTTCTTCTCTTACCTGCTTCTCATCGGTAAATACAGCTTCTTCCATCGCCTCAGGCGGAACGATTTCTTTGATTGCAGCAAATAATTCTTCCGGTACTGCACAGCTTTCGTATTCATGTTTTGGCTTACCGCACTCTTCTACGATTGTTTCAATAAAAGCAATAACTTTCTGATTCACTTCATGTGCAGCAAAAATCGCCTCGATCATCTGCTGTTCCGGAACTTCATTTGCTCCGGCTTCAATCATGATAACCTTTTCTTTTGTAGAAGCAACTGTTAACGCAAGATCAGATACTTCTTTCTGCTCTGCCGTCGGATTAAATACAAATTCTCCATTAACCAGACCTACCTGAGTCGTAGAGATCGGTCCATCAAACGGGATGTCTGAGATGCATGTTGCAATAGCAGCTCCCAACATTGCTGTTAATTCTGGAGAGCAATCCTGATCTACAGATAATACAAGGTTTTCCAAAGTAACATCATTACGGTAATCCTTTGGGAATAACGGTCTCATCGGGCGGTCAATTACACGACAGGTGAGGATTGCATTCTCAGATGCTTTTCCCTCTCTCTTATTGAATCCTCCCGGAATCTTTCCAACAGAATATAATCTTTCATTATATTCAACACTTAAAGGGAAGAAGTCAATTCCTTCTCTTGGTTTTTCAGATGCTGTTGCCGTACATAATACGGTAGTATCTCCATAATGCATTAAGACTGCACCATTGGCTTGCTTTGCAACTCTGTCAACATCAACGCGCAGAGTTCTTCCAGCTAATTCCATTTCAAACTTCTTATACATATGATTCTCCTTTATCATTCTTAGATATGCATTTCTTGCAAAACAGGAGCTGCCGAAACTACTGAAAAACACATTTATCAGGCAAATGTACTTTTCAGTGGTCTCGGTCTAGATATTCCTGTTCGCAATCTTAAATATTATATCATATAGGTTTTAAATATTCTACTACCAAATTACATATTCTCACAGATTTGAACAACTTTCGATTTTTCGATTTACTTCTTCACGGTATTTTCGGCTGACCGGAATTTTCTCATTTCCTTTCATCACAATGCTGTTGCCATCCCAGTAGAGGACATGATGCATATTTACCAGATAGCTCTGATGACATCGAAAAAATCCTGCTGATTTCAATACTTCTTCTGCTTCTTGCATCTTCATATAAAATTCAATGGATTCGCAGGGATATTCAACGACTGCTTTAATTTTTCGTTTATCACTCATCAGATATTTAATTGCATTTAATAGGATAAACTCTTTCCTTTTCTGCCTTTTTATTAAAAAGAACTGTCCCTGAACCTTTCTTCGTTTTTCCAGATAAGACTGCAGTATTTCTTCCAGTTTTTCTACTGCCACAGGTTTTATTAGATATGCATACGCCTGTACTTCATATCCCTGAAATACCATATCCTTTCTTGCAGTAATAAAAATTATTGCAGAATCCACATCATTTCTCCGTAAAATATGTGCTGTTTTCATTCCATCTAATCTGGGCATCGTAATATCCATGAAGATTAGATCTGCCCAGATATGTCCGCCTCTTTCCATCACTTCCACCAATTCAGATCCGTCTTCATAACACTCAAAAGTCACTTCCTCTCTGTCAAAAAGCAGATGACTGAGTGTCTGTTTTAATTCTTCACAATCATTTATATTATCTTCACAGATTATTATTTTTAACATATGTTCTCCCCCTTTGTCATTTTCCTATTCGTTTCAAAATCAAAAACGGGGACATATTATTTATTTTTTTGTAAAAAAAGAAGCCGATTATGAAGTCGACTTCTTTTCTTTCATTATTCTTGAAGTGTAATATCAAATAAAACTTCTTTCTTCAATACATATACCGGGCTATAAAATTGTACATTCAAAGATTCCGGTATATCCTCACTCTCTACAGATAACGCATAGAACTCCCGGTCATCTATATATGGAACACTGGCATTTACCGACTGCCCATTTGATGCAGTCCCTGTCGCCTTTGCAATCACAAACTGAGGCTCCGTTTCAGGCGATCCAGAAACCGGTTCATATAATAGTTCATAATCCCAGCGACGGCCCTCAATGATATCGACCTGTCCGTTCGAGAGATTATATTGATACGTAATGGTACAATGACGTCTGATCCCTGTGATATGAAGCCCTGTCCCATCATCAAATAAAACCGTCTGGTCACACCCCAGGTAATCATCCTCTTCCATTGGAAGATCAATCTCTACCGGCTCTGTCATAGCTTCTTTTCTCAGGCATAACTGAGGGATCCGCAGTATATATTCCCCTGGCTCTATATTCCGAAAATAAATCTCAAATCCTCTTCTGTATCCTGTTTCCGTCTCTGTATCCTGCACATTTATCCGGCAGCGTTCATAAGAATTCCCAGCCGAGTCAATTAATACAGGATGCTCTATCTCCCCTTCCTGATACCAAAAGTAACCTCTGGTTATCAGATCATCTATTTTATATTCTTCCGGATTCTCCTGATAGAGATTAACAATGGCCATTCCTTCTTTTAACGCTGTAAGCCCTGTCTTCATATAGATTCCATTCACAACTGCTGAGTTCCGTTTTACCCCTTCTGAAGTATCTTCTGAAGATTCACTATATTCTTTTACATCCAGTTTTTTCATTGTCACAAAGAATTCATTCCCCTCAGGAAGCACGATTGAGACATCGATCTTGTCGGCTCCATCCTCTTCCGGTACCCATTTTCCATAATAACTGGCTATAAATATGTACTCCTCTCCGGGACTATTAATGTGTCCCTTTTGATATTCCAAGAAAAATTTTCTATCACCTGCCGACTGCAAATATGCCTTTTCCAGATAGTGTGCTTCATTATAGCTCCAGCCATTCGGCTTATTTTGGAATAGTTCCGCCTTTTCTTCTGGTGTCAGTTCTTCATAAGAATCTATATCATCATATACTCGCTCCATATCCGAACACGTTAATCTGATATCTATCTTCCATATTCCATTTTGATAAAATACATTATCCAGTTCATATGTCACATCATCCTTCACAAATTTCTGTGTATTTTTCACCATTTCATAGGACGGAATATCGGACCAGATCAAGCCGTCCATAAGAGAAAACTGATACTTTTTCACACCACTTACTGCTTCTTTTATAGAATGAACTGCGCCAGCCACTCCTGACTGTTTTATTTCTTCTTCCTGATTGTCTTCCGTTTCCTCTTCTTTTGAACGAGTTTTTATTGGATCTTCTCCTTTCCTTTTTTGCACAGTTTCATCTTGATCCGAAGATTCTTCCGACATAATCAAATCATAGAATGGGAACCAGGATGGAAGCCAGCCATGTCTCTTCATGATATTGACTGCACTGGCTGTAATGCCGAATATCAATATACTGATCAGGATAAAATACAACAATTTCTTTTTCCCTCTCGATCCTCTTTTCTTGACATTTTCATACTTCATATCCAGCTCTTCTGCAATTTCCCCATAACTTAAGCCATTATAATAATGCATGCTCAAAATCTGCTGGTCCAAAGGCGGAAGCTGTTCCATTGCTTCTTCCAATTGTTCCGCCTGCTTTGTCTGATTAATATGGATGTCCTTTTCTTCTTTATATCTTTCCAGGACCTCATTCTCTATTTTCTGTCTTCGACAGTTTTTCCGAAATCTGTCAACGGCTCTTCGTTCAGCAATAGTACACAGATAATTTCTGAGAGTTCCCTTTGATTTGTCAAAACGACTGTGATTCAGACAGAATTCTGCAAACACATCATTCACACATTCATCAATATCTTCCTGACTCCTAAGTTTTGAGGCACAAGTACTTCGAATCAAAGACGAATACTGTTCCATCAGCACTTTTGCCCCGTAATCTTTATCTTGCTCTAATAAATCTAAAATTTCTTCGTCTGTAAACATCTCAATTCCTTTTTTCTATACGTATCTTAAGATTAGAATACCAGATATACAGTAAATTGCGTCTGTTTTCGTAATATCCAGCTTGATTTTTGTAATTTTTGTCACTGCATTTCAGGTAACAAAAAGAAAACCCTGCCTGTATCCAGGCAAGGTTCTTTCGTACACAAACTATGCAATTATTTTCTTAATCCAAGTCTTTCAATTAATGTACGATATCTCTCGATATCTGTCTTCTTAAGATAAGCAAGAAGTCCTCTTCTCTGACCAACCATTTTCAAAAGTCCTCTTCTTGAATGATGATCCTTTGGATTGTTCTTGAAATGCTCTGTCAGATCATTAATTCTTGCTGTCAGAATAGCAATCTGTACTTCTGGTGAACCTGTATCCCCAGGTGTTCTTCCATATTCTGCTACAATCTGTTCTTTCTGTTCTTTAGAAATCATTTTTGTTTCCTCCTTAAACTTTTATAACGCCAGACATTAAGTAACGGTTGGAGATTCCATTTACCGAACATCGGCTCTCACAGTGATATAGTATATCATAACATACACCTAATGTAAAGAAAAATCTTATTCTTCCTCTTCATCATCCTGTTCATTCATTGGTTCCAAAATTGCAAATGCAATATTGGTCGCATGATCAGCTACACGCTCCAGACCTGATATTGTATCAGAGAATATCATTCCCGCCTCCGGAGTACATTTATTCTTCGTCAATCTCTTTACATGTGCATTCTGCAGTTTCTTCTCCATCTCATCAATCTCTTCTTCCAACTGCAGAATTTCCCTCATATGCTCATAATTGCGGTTTGTAAACATTTCAAGAGAATATTCTAATATTTTCGTAGTCTTATCCATCATATCAAGAAGCTGCTTTTTTGCCTTATCAGTCAGCTCTATCCCGCGCTCAATTCTAGTCTTCGCAGAATCCACAAAATTCTCTGCATGATCTCCGATTCTTTCAATATCATTCACCACATGAAACAAACCACCGATCAATTTTTCATCCGCAATAGGGAGCGCGATCTCATTTGCTTTTACTAAATAATCCGTAATTTTACGGTTCAAGAAATCGATATATTCTTCTGTTTCATAGACTTCTTGTATCTCTTTTTCATTCAGATTACAAAGCGCATCCATTGATTTTTTTAAATTCATGACCGCAACTTTACCCATATGCTCAATTTCATGAATGCTATCCATTACTGCTGTTGTAGGTGACATCATAGAACCATCACCAATATAAAGCAATTCATACTGATCCTCTGCAGTTGTATCTTTACCCGGAACAATCTTATAAGTTAATTTCACAATCCATCCCATGAATGGGAACATCATGGCTACTTCCAATACTTTCATCAGAGTATGTACATTTGCAACGGAACGTGCCAGACTACCACCAGATATATACAAAATCGCATTTGTAAACGGTTCAACTGCAACAAGCAAAATACAGAAGAATATTGCAGAACCTATCACATTGAACAGGAAATGAATCAATGCGGCACGTTTTGCATCCTTTTTTCCGCTAAGGCTCGCTACTAATGCAGATACGCAAGAACCAATATTACAGCCCAAAATCATAAACGGGCAAATGGTAAATTCCAAAAGTTTCTGGGATACCATCAACAGAATGATACCTACCGTTGCAGAAGAGCTTTGTAGTACAGCGGTAATCAAAAAACCAACCAAAATCGCTGCAAACGGATTCGTCAATGAAGCCAGGAAATTCAAAATTCTCGGCGAATTTTTAACTGCTGACATACTGTCTGACATGATACTCAGACCCATGAATAAAATACCAAATCCCAGTATTACTTCTCCGATTTTTTTGATACTCTGTTTCTTACAGAACATGATCATAATGACACCAATAATAACAATTAATGGTGCAATATCCGATAAATTAAATGCGATAAGCTGCCCTGTTATCGTGGTACCAATATTAGCACCCAAGATTACTCCTGATGCCTGCATCAAATTCATAAGTCCCGAATTCACAAAACTTACTACCATCACAGTTGTTGCATTGGATGATTGAATAATTGCGGTAAATATAATTCCTACCACCATTCCAATAAATCTGTTCTTGGTAAAAAATTCAAGAATACTTCTCATTTTGGCTCCAGCCGCTTTTTCAAGACCTTCGCTCATCATTTTCATACCATACAGGAAAAATCCCAATCCCCCAAACAACATAAAAATTGTTGTAATACTCATTTGTATTCTCCTTATCTCTCAAGCGCAAAAAAATGTTTGCCGAATTCAATGTCTCTATCGATACAAGTCTTCATCTCTTCAATATTTTCAAATTTCTGTTCCGGACGTCGAAATTCCAACAGTTCAATAGTCACTTCTTCTCCATAGGCATTTCCTTGAAAATCAAACAGAAAGCTTTCAATCAGCACCTTGTTCTCATTGCTTACCGTTGGCTTCACTCCCACATTCGAAATACCATGATACCAACAGCCATCTATTCGGACATTGCTAAAATACACTCCTCGCGGAGGAACTATTTTATCATGTGGCCATACTACATTCAATGTTGGAAATCCCAATGTTCTTCCAAGCTGTTTGCCATGTTCCACTCTGCCGCTGACGCTATACGCATACCCAAGAAGTTTTTTTGCCAGTTCCATATCTCCCTGCTTTAAAACTTCTTTGATATAAGTACTACTGATAATCCGGTCTTTATAACGTTCCTTTTCCATCACAAGCAATTCATATCCATAACGTTTTGCATAATCCGCAAGCATATGAATGTCTCCATGCTTTTCATATCCAAACTGAAAATCTGTTCCTACCACAACATACTTCGCATGAAAAATACCATTTATGATATTTTTAATAAAATCTTCTGCATGAATCTGACGAAACTCCTGAGTAAATGGACATTCTACGAGATAATCCACTTTTCCTTCCAAGTGTTCCCTTCGTTCCTCCCCCGTCATTAATACTTGCGGGAGAATGCCTTTACTTTCCCATAAAGGATGCATATCAAAGGAACACACAACACTGTTCATTTTTTCTTTTTCTCCCAGCTCACGTACCTTTTCTGCCAAAATCTGATGTCCTCTGTGAAGTCCATCAAATTTTCCAAAAGTAACTGCCGTTTCTCTGCTGTCATTATAATGTGACAGCAAACTGATATATTGCATTCTATTCCCTCTAATCGTTATTTATCTTCGCAAAAAAACATCTTTATGATCTGATATTCTTTCTTTTCATCGTTCCAACTATAAATTGCAACAAAATGTCCCTGTTCATCATATAACCGCATATAATCTCCATCCACTTTTTCTCTGAATTTTTCTTCGTTCTCAAAGTACACGGCATTCATCGGCAATGAATTTCCATTCTTCGCCAAAAAATCCCAGCTCCTTTTTACCACAATCCTTTGATATTCCTGGAACATTGCATCAATTGGAATGACCACATCCATCAAACAATCTTTCATACATTTTTGGGAAATCTCTTCCAGAGTCATACTATCAGCAATCCGAAAGCTACTGACTCGTGTTCGTACTAAACTTTCCATACATCCACCACATCCAAGTGTTTCTCCAATGTCATGACATAAAGTTCGGATATACGTTCCTTTTGAGCAGGACACCTCCATTTTCACGCGCGGAAGCTCCATCTTAAGAATCCTGATCTGGTATATCACAACTCTTCTTGCCTTTCGTTCTACTACTTTTCCTTCTCTGGCAAGTTCATACAATTTCTTGCCATTTACTTTCAATGCAGAATACATCGGTGGTATCTGATCATACTCTCCCACATAACTTTCTATCACTTCTGTTACTTTTTCCTCTGTAAGAGCAGACGTATCCCGGGTTGTCAAGGTTGTTCCGCTAGTATCCTGCGTATCCGTAGAGCGTCCCAACAGAAGAATTGCCTCATACGTCTTATCCTTATCGGTAAGCATATCGCATAATTTAGTTGCTTTTCCCAGACAGACAGGAAGAACACCAACCGCATCCGGATCTAACGTTCCCGTATGCCCAATCTTTTTCTGTCCAACAATTCCCCTTAGTTTTGCTACAACATCATGAGAAGTATATCCTTTTTCTTTATACACATTTAAAATACCGTGTATCATCTTTTTCTCCTGTCTTTTATTCTGCCAATTCCTTCATCTGTATTTCAATCTGCTCAGAAAGATTATTAATCACATCGTGCGGCCTTCCAATCATCGTCAGTCCGGCAGCTTTCTTATGTCCTCCACCGCCAAAATACTGTGCAACCTTACTCACATCAATATAATTTTTAGAGCGAAGACTTACTTTGTATGTATTTGACTCTATCTCATACATAAAAATAGCGACTTCTACACCCTTCGTAATTCTAAGCTGACTTACGATTCCATCCAGATCTTTAGCATCAACTCCATAAAAATCCATGACTTTTTTGGTGACATAAGATGCAATACAAGTACCATTCATAAATAAAATACTCTCTAACAATGCTCTTCCCAAAATCTGATTCTGAGCATAACTCTTTTCATAATATGTATCCTGTATCATTCTCGGTGCATCCACACCTTTCTCTAACAATCTGGCTGCAATTCTGAATGTCGACGGGGTCGCACATGAATATTGGAACACACCTGTATCATGAACAATGCCAAGATAGAGAGCATTGGCAGTATCCAGAGAAATCTTCTCATCTTCCAGCAAATTATATACTAACTCTGAGGTAGAACTTGCATCCGGCACCACATAACTTTCCTGTGCAAACCCAGTATTACTGATATGATGATCAATACAATAAGTATATTTCGCATTGTCAAACAACTCACCAGAGAATCCCAGACGTTCTTTATCACCACAATCCAGGCAAAAGAACAGATCATATTGCACTTTCTCGTCCGGAATCTCATGACGAATCTCTTTCGTAGCTTTCAGACATGTGAATGCTTCTGGAATCTCTTCCAGATAGACATCCACTTTTTTTTCTGTAAAATTCTCTTTAATATACTGGTATAACCCAATACAAGATCCTACACAATCGCCATCCGGGCGCACATGTCCGCTAATTGCAATTGTCTTAGCATCGCTTAAAATCTTATTCAGCATCTGCATCACCTTCCGTTGTCATGCCCTTGGTCACTTCATCGATTTTTTTTGACATATTGACGCCATATTCAATCGACTGATCCAACACAAATTTAATTTCTGGTGTATTTCGCATATTCAATGTACGTGCCAGTTCTCGCCGGATATAGCCTTCCGCACTTTGCAGGCCCTTAATTGTCTCTGCCTGTGCATACGCATCCCCCAACACACTGATATATGCTTTACAGGTTTTCAAATCCGGGGCTACTTCCGCCGCGACCACAGAAGTCCATGGAGCTACTCGCGGATCCTTAATTCCTCCGCGAATTATATTACTAAGTTCTCGCTGTACTTCTGTATTGACTCTTGTATTTTTAATACTTCTTTTTCTCATTTTACTCCCTCTTTTCTGCAGGAAGAAACACCTGAGATTATCTAGGGATTTCTACCATCTTGAATGCTTCTACAAGGTCACCTTCCTTAATATCATTAAAATTGGCGAACACAAATCCACATTCATATCCTGCTTTTACTTCTTTTACATCATCTTTAAAACGTCTCAAAGACGCAAGAGGTCCTTCGAAGATAACGATTCCATCTCGTGTCAGACGCACAGAACAATCTCTTTCAAACATACCATCCAACACATAAGAACCTGCAATAGTTCCTACGCCAGATGCTTTGAATGTCTGACGTACTTCTGCATGGCCTAATACCCTTTCTTCAAAAATTGGATCCAGCATTCCTTTCATCGCTGCTTCAACATCTTCAATCGCATTGTAAATAACTCGATAGAGACGAATATCTACACCTTCGCGCTCTGCCGTCTCTTTTGCAGTTGCATCCGGGCGCACATTAAATCCTATGATAATCGCATTGGATGCAGATGCAAGACTGACGTCAGACTCATTGATTGCACCGACACCACCATGAATGATCTTTACAACAACTTCATCATTAGACAGCTTTAACAGACTCTGCTTCATTGCTTCAACAGAACCTTGTACATCTGCCTTTACAACAATACCAAGTTCTTTCAGATTACCTTCCTGAATCTGAGTAAACAGATCATCCAGAGACAGTTTTGATTTTGTCTCTTCCAATAATTTCATCTTACTCTGAGAGATGAATGTCTCTGCAAAGCTTCTTGCTTCCTTATCATTTTCACATCCCACAAATACTTCACCGGCATTCGGAACATCATTCAATCCAAGAATCTCTACTGGCATAGATGGACCTGCTTCTTTCACACGTCTTCCTTTATCATCCATCATAGCTCTTACTTTACCATAAGCAGAGCCTGCGGCAATGGAATCACCAACACGCAGAGTTCCTTTCTGTACAAGAACCGTTGCTACAGAACCTCTTCCTTTATCCAATTGTGCCTCCAATACAAGACCTCTTGCACTTCGGTCAGGATTGGCTTTTAATTCCATCACTTCTGAAGTCAGGATGATCATTTCCATCAAATCTTCCAGACCTTCTCCAGTCTTTGCAGATACAGGAACAAATACTGTACTTCCGCCCCAGTCTTCCGGAATTAACTCATATTCTGTAAGCTCTTGCTTCACACGCTCGATATTGGCACTTGGTTTATCAATCTTATTGACAGCTACCACAATCTCAACACCTGCGGCCTTTGCGTGATTGATTGCTTCAACCGTCTGCGGCATAACACCATCATCTGCAGCCACCACAAGAATCGCAATATCTGTCGAACTTGCACCACGCATACGCATTGCAGTAAATGCCTCATGTCCTGGTGTGTCAAGGAATGTAATCTTCTCTCCATTTACATTTACTACATATGCACCGATGTGCTGAGTAATACCGCCCGCCTCTTTATCAATCACATTCGTATGGCGAATGGCATCCAGAAGAGAAGTCTTACCATGGTCAACGTGGCCCATGACGCAGACTACCGGCGGACGCTTCTTCATCTTAGATTCGTCTTCTTCATCTTCTTTCAAAAGCTCTTCAATAACATCTACAACCTCTTCTTTTTCACAGAGCACATCAAATTCCAGTGCGATCTCTTCTGCCGTCTCGTAATCAATCTCCTGATTCACCGTTACAATCTTGCCTTGCATAAAAAGCTTCTTAACGATGACAGATGGTACGATCTTCATCTTATCTGCAAGCTCTTTAATTGTAAGTACTTCCGGAATTACGATAGACTTAATCTCTTCTTCCACCTTCTGTTGTTTCTGCTGAGGTTTTTGAAGTTGCTGTTTTGGCTCATTCTTTTTCTTTCCCTTTGGCATTCTGTCATCTTCATCTTCGCGGCGATAATCTTTCTTCTTATAGTCGTCTTTTCCCTTTCCTTTGCTACGCTGTGGCTTCTGTGTCTCTACAGCTGGTGCCGGAATGCTGGTATTATTTCTTCTGTCATTATTACGACGGTCATTTCTATCCCCGGATCTGCGGTTCTGATTTCTGTCCCTGTCTCTTCCATCTCTACTGTCTCTGTCTTTATTATCCCTATCATTCGAGAATCTATCCTGACGATTTCCCTGTGGGCGATCTCCACGCTGCGGACGCTGTCCTAATCCTCTGGAATCTTTGGAAGAATCCTGACGTCTGTCCCCGCCTTTTTCCTGACGCTGCTCCGGGCGTCTCTGAGACTGATTTCTATCGGAATTCCTCTCGGAATTTCTATCAAATAATCTTTCCGTTTTTTTCTCTGCCGGCTTCTCCACGTTCTGCACATTCTTTGGTTTTTCTGACACTGGCGCAGTCGGCTGTACCGATTGAGCTGCCACTTTTTCTACTGGTTTTTCCGGCGTCTTTACTTTCTGTGGTTTTTCTGCCGCCGGTGTTGCCGGACGTACTTGCTGTGTTGTCTGAGCAGCCTTGGATGGGCGTCCGTTGTTAACCTGCATCGGTCTTCCCTGAGAAGCTTGAGGACGTCCTCCCTGCTGTGCCGGACGATTGCCAGGTCTTCTTCCCTGCTTTGCTCCATTTTGTGTATTCTGCGGACGGAATACATGAACGATATTCTTCTTCTTTGGAGCTTCCTGTTCTGTCTTTGCTTCTGGAGCTTTTCGTTTTGCCAGGGCCTTTCTTGTCATATCCGCTTCTGAATCCTCCAATGTACTCATATGATTCTTTACTTCAATATTCTTTTCAGTCAGAAATTCGATGACATCCTTGCTTGGGACATCTAATTCCTTTGCTAATTCATATATTTTAATTTTTGACATATTAACTACCTCCTCTATGCAATTGTGTTATCTTCTGTGTCCATATGCTTCCTGATTCCTTTTGCAAACCCCTCATCCAATACTGCAAGAGATGCGCGGAACTGTTTTCCCATTGCATGCCCCAAGGTATCTTTATCTTCATAAAAATAGATTGGCACGTGATAATAGCCACACATATTTTGAAACTTCTTCTTCGTATTATCAGACGCATCTGCCGCCACGATTACCAATGCAGCTTTTCCAGCTTTCACTTCCCTCTCAGTACAGAATTCTCCGCTGACCGTCTTGCCTGCTTTGGTTGCCAGACCAATAAGCGCTAATACTTTACTCTGTTTCAAGTATCTCCATCTCCTTTTCCAATGCTTCGTACACTTCCCTCGGAATAGACTGCTTAAATGACCGTTCAAGGCCTTTATTCTTTACTGCCTTTTCCAGACAGTTCTTAGAAGGACAGATATACGCTCCACGCCCATTCTTTTTTCCGGTCGCATCCAGAAGAAATTCTCCTTCTGAAGTTCTGATCACACGAATCATCTCTTTTTTACTCTTCATTTCCTGACATCCCACACATTTACGCATAGGTATCTTTTTATTTGCGCTCAAACAATCACCTATTCCTCTGTATCGTCTACTTCCTCAAATGCAATTTCCTCTTCCGGTGCATATCCTTCTGATTCCTCATATGGCTCATCGTATTCTTCTTCAAATACTCCTTCGCTCAGTTCCATATAATTTTCAGGTAGTTCTCCAGATTCAATTGCCTGAGATTCACTCTTTATATCAATCTTATATCCTGTCAGTCTTGCAGCAAGTCTTGCATTCTGACCTTCCTTACCAATTGCCAGTGAAAGCTGATAATCTGGTACAATGACACTTGCGGTCTTCTCATCCGGATCAGCCATGACAGAAATCACTTTCGCTGGACTTAACGCATTCTCAATAAAAATGGCCGGGTTATCACTCCAGTTAATAATATCAATCTTCTCTTTACGCAGTTCCTCTACAATCGCATTCACTCTTGCTCCGTTCATGCCGACACATGCGCCTACCGGATCAACGTCAGGATCATTAGACCATACCGCAATCTTCGTTCTACTTCCCGCCTCTCTTGCAATGCTCTTAATCTCTACGATTCCTTCTTTTACCTCTGTCACTTCTGATTCAAACAAACGTTTTACGAGTTCTGGATGTGTACGGGATACAAGAATCTTTGGTCCCTTTGTCGTATTCTTCACTTCAACGATATACAATTTGATTCGTTCTGTCGGTTTGAATACTTCTCCTTTTACCTGTTCATTCTCTGTAAGCATTGCATCAGCCTTTCCAAGGTTAATACTTACATTCTTTCCTACATAACGCTGAACAATACCCGTAACGATATCCTTTTCTTTTTCAAAATACTGATCATATACTACTTTACGCTCTTCTTCACGAATTTTCTGAAGAATCAGATTCTTTGCATTCTGAGTTGCAATACGTCCAAAAGATTTTGATTCAATTGGAATCTGGACAATATCTCCCAACTCATATTTACTGTCAATTTCTTTTGCATCTTCCAAACTGATCTGTTCTAACTTATCTTCTACTTCTTCTACAACCGTCTTCTCTGCGAACAAGCTATAATCACATGTCGATCTGTCCATGATCAATTTAATGTTGTCAGCCTTTCCAAAATGGTTCTTGCAGGCATTCAGCAGAGAATTTTCAATTGCATCCAACAAAGTCTCTTTGCTGATATCCTTTTCTTTTTCCAAAATATTCAATGCTTCTAATAATTCTGTATTCATTTACTATTCCTCCTTCTAATTTAAAAATCAAATGCCAGACAAATCAGAGCGATGTCACTTTTTTCAAATGTTTTTGTTGTATCATCATCCATCTCAATCGTAACCGTTTTTTCATCATAGTCTTTTAAAATTCCAGTAAATTCTTTCTGTTTATCTATCATACGATAAGTTCGAATCTCAACTTCTTCACCCAGGCTTCTTTTAAAATCTTTTTCTTTCTTTAACGGTCTTCCAAGCCCCGGCGAACTGACTTCCAGGATGTATGCATCATCGATATAATCTTTCTCATCCAAGATATCAGAAAGTCTGCGGCTTACTACTTCACAGTCATCAATATTGATACCTCCCGGTTTATCAATGTATGCTCGAAGATACCATGTACTTCCTTCTTTTACATACTCTACATCCACCAGCTCAAATCCATTTTCTTCCACAATCGGTAACAGAATCTCTTCGGTTTTTTGTTCGTAAAGTTCCCTTTTTGTCAATGTAAAATTCCTCCTTATCAACAAAGAAGAGTGAACTTTACGTTCACTCTTCTGCCGACTTCATTATGTAACTATAAGCTAGTATAACACCATACTTCTGCAAAATCAAGGGTTTTTCTATATTTTCCCTTCTTTAAATACCATCATCATCTCATTCGTCAGGCTTAAGTCTTCTGCTTTCACCGGGATATCCTCCCGTTCAAACCATTCTGCAAGAGCAAGCTCTTCCTTATCCAATGTAATCTCTGCTTCTCCATCCAGCTCGCAAAAAAATCCCATTAATAATGTATCGGTAAACGACCACGGCTGGCTTTTATAATAAGTAATATTTTTGACCTTTAATCCGACCTCTTCCATGACTTCCCGGCGGACCGTCTCTTCAATCGTCTCCCCGATTTCCGCAAATCCTGCCAGCAGTGCATATTTCTTATATGCCCTGCCTGCATATTTTGACATCAATATCTTATTTCCATGCGTAACAGCAATGATGACAGCCGGACAGATCTTTGGAAATTCCATAAGGCCACACTCTGGGCAGCGCATCATCCGTTCTTTTTCATCATGTACCATAGGTTTCCCACATCGTCCACAAAAACGATGTGACTGATACCAGCGGTATAACTGCCATCCCGTCACACCCGCGAACTGCAGATGTTTTGGTCTTGCTGTACGAAGTATCTGTGTATCTTCCATTTCGAATTCTGGAATCTTATCATAAGAAATATGACTGCCCAGATAAAATCTCACATCAGCAATGGAAAATAAATATATGTACTCTTGATAGAGTTTTGTAACATCAACATAAGCCTCTGCTTCTTCAAAAGTAAGAAAAGAAATCTCTCCTTCTTTTTGTTTCACCAATATATTTCGCCCTTCATAGCACAATAAGATGCTATGTTTTTCCGGCGGCATTGGCCGATATTCGTTTCGATATTGATATGGAGCAATTTCTTGTATCATATTTTTTCTCCTTTATCCTCGATTCTTTGTTCCAGTCCCATCTCGTTTTGCAAGCTTTAGACGATTCAAGGTCACTTCACGATCCTTATATGGGATTTTTGTCTCTACCCCATCTTCAAATAAATATACCCTCTCCAGTTCATCCTTCTTTTGCAGTTTAATTCCACGGACTCCGATTGCACCTTTCTTCTTTTCAGAGACTTCTTCGGCTAAAAAGCGCAGGAAATATCCCTCTTTTGTCTGCAGTACAATATTTTGATTTTCATTGATCACCTGAACACTCATAACTTCATCATCCGCCTGAAGTTTCGTCGCTGCAATCGTTCTTTTCGCTACCTGAAATTCAGTTCCTTCCACCTTCTTAATCATGCCCTGCTTTGTAGCAAATAACAGCTTCGCATAACGCATCTGCTCTGCATCACAGATATATACGATTTCTTCCTGTGTACTGTCGTAATTGCTCACATTATCCACCGGCAATCCTTTATCGCGGAACTTTCCATATGGTAAATCCAATACTTTAATCTGATGCATTTTTCCGGTATTCGTAAATAGACAGATTCTTCCGGTATTCATACAGGAAATCACATATTTATTTTCCGTATCTGCCGCCTCTTTATTTCTTCCATAAGCATTGGTATCAATCGTCTTTGCATAACCAAAACGATCCATCAGGAAGACAACCTCTTGCTCTTCGATCTTATTCTCCTCATAAACCGCCTCTTCTGCATTCTCGATCTGCGTCCGGCGCTTTCTGGAAAATTCTGCTTTCAATTGTTCTAAATCTGCGATAATGACCTCTGCCATTGAATCATAATTATTTAGAATATCTTCATACCTAGCAATTTTTTTCAGAGTCTCATCATGTTCCTTCATCAGAGCTTCTATTTCCAGCCCAATCAATTTGTACAGGCGCATTTCAAGAATTGCTGTAGCCTGTCGTTCTGTAAACCGAAGCATAGCTGCCATTTTTTTAGAAATACTGGATTTGAACTTAATATTATCCGTAATACCGCTGGTCAGACATGCTTTTGCATCTTTGACCGACTGGCTGCCGCGAAGAATCTCAATGATCAGATCAATAACATCACATGCTTTGATCAGACCCTCTTGGATTTCTTTTTTATCTTGTTCCTTTTTTAATAAATTCTTATATTTTCTGGTGGCCATCTCAAACTGAAAATCCACATGGTGTTCTATGATTTTCTTCAATCCCATGGTCTCAGGTCTGCCATCTGCAACTGCGAGCATATTGACACCAAAAGTATCTTCCAGACGAGTCTTTTTGTAGAGCATATTCGTCAGATTTTCGATATCTGCTCCACGTTTCAGTTCAATGACAATTCGAATACCTTCTTTCGATGACTGGTTGGAGATATCCACAATGTCACTGGTTTTTTTTGATTCTACCAGAGCACATACATCATTCAGGAACTTTCCGATTCCGGCACCTATCATGGTATAAGGGATCTCTGTGATAACAAGCCGTTTCTTGCCGCCCTTCATCTCCTCTACTTCTACTTTCCCGCGAATCTTAATCTTGCCGGTTCCCGTCTCATAGATATCCAGAAGATCATCTTTATTTACCACGATCCCCCCTGTTGGGAAATCAGGCCCTTTTACATACTTCATCAACTGCTTCGTGCTGATCTCATCATTTTTCATGTAGGCTTTGACCGCATCAATGACCTCCCCAAGATTATGGGTCGGTATACTGGTTGCCATACCTACAGCAATTCCCTCTGCTCCGTTGACCAGAAGATTCGGAATACGCACAGGAAGCACCTCAGGTTCCTTTTCTGTCTCATCAAAATTTGGTACAAAATCTACAATATCCTTATCCAGATCTCCCAGATAAGCTTCCTGCGTAATCTTTGCCAGACGAGCCTCCGTATAACGCATGGCAGCAGCTCCGTCACCTTCAATAGATCCAAAATTACCATGTCCGTCTACCAGAATCATGCCCTTTTTAAAATCCTGCGCCATCACCACCAGCGCTTCATAGATAGAACTGTCCCCATGCGGATGATACTTACCCATCGTATCTCCAACAATACGTGCACACTTTCGATATGGCCTGTCATATCGAATACCCAATTCATGCATATCATACAGCGTACGCCTCTGTACCGGTTTCAATCCATCCCTTACATCCGGAAGCGCTCTGGCAACAATAACACTCATAGCATAGTCAATATATGATTTCTTCATAACATCAGAATATTCCGTTCTGATGATCTGTGAATCTTGCATAATTACCTCCTTTGGGGACGTAGTATTTTTAAAAAACACTACGTCCCTAATTTAAAAATGGGGTGTACCCAATTTAAATATCCAGCTCTGCTTCTGTCGCATTTTCATAGATAAATGTCCTTCTTGGTGGTACTTCGGTTCCCATCAGCATCTCTGTCACACTGGATGCCATACGGGCATCTTCGATTTCTACCAGTTTCAGGATCCTTGTCTCGGGATTCAGGGTTGTCTCCCACAGTTGCTGGGCATCCATCTCTCCCAGACCTTTATAACGCTGGAGCGTAAAAGGGCCATCATGGGTCTTACGATATCTCTCTAACGCCTTATCATCATATAGATATTCTTCTTCCCCTTTTTTCGGCATAGCTTTATACAATGGCGGCATGGCAATATAGACATGTCCTTCATAGATTAATTCTGGCATAAAACGATAGAATAGCGTCAGCAACAAGGTAGAGATATGTGCCCCATCCACATCGGCATCAGCCATGATAATAATCTTGTCATAACGCAGCTTGCTGATATCAAAATCATTGCCATATCCTTCTGAGAAGCCACAGCCAAATGCATTGATCATCGTTTTAATCTCTGCATTGGCCAGCACTTTATCTATACTAGCTTTCTCCACATTCAGAATCTTTCCTCGGATTGGAAGAATTGCCTGATACATACGATCTCTGGCCGTCTTTGCAGAGCCACCGGCAGAATCTCCCTCTACGATAAAGATTTCACATCGGCTCGCATCTCTGCTTTCGCAATTTGCAAGTTTCCCATTACTGTCAAAAGAATATTTTTGCTTTGTCAGAAGATTCGTCTTTGCGCGTTCTTCTGTCTTACGAATCTTCGCAGCCTTTTCTGCACAGCCAATTACTTTTTTCAACGTCTCAAGATTACGGTCGAAAAATCGAATAATCTCATCATTCGTCACCTTGCTGCAAGCCTTTGCGGCATCAGGGTTGTCCAGCTTTGTCTTCGTCTGTCCTTCAAATCTGGGATCTGGATGCTTGATGGAAACAATTGCGGTCATTCCATTTCTTACATCTGCCCCTGTAAAATTCGCATCTTTTTCTTTTAGAATCCCAAGTTCCCTGGAATACTGATTCATAACAGTTGTAAATGTAGTCTTAAACCCAGTCAGATGTGTGCCACCCTCTGCATTATATATATTATTACAGAAACCAAGGACATTTTCATGAAATTCATTCACATACTGAAACGCCACTTCAACTTCAATGCCTTCTGCTTCTCCTTTAAAATACACAGGTTCATGAACAACCTCTTTTTTGGAATTCAGATCCTGAATAAAGCCAAGAATCCCATCCGGTTCATGATATACAATACGCTCCGTCTCACTGCCTCTTTTATCTTCAAATACAATCGTCAGTGTCGGATTCAAATATGCCGTTTCGTGCATACGACTTTTTACTTCCTCTGCACGGAATTTTGTTTTTTCAAATATAGTATCGTCTGGCAGAAAATTAACCTTTGTTCCAGTCTTTCTTGTCTTTCCAATCTTCGGCAGAAGTCCATCCTCCAGCTCAATTACCGGCTTTCCTCTCTCATACCGGTCATGATGGACATATCCATCCCGACTGATTTCAACATCCATATAAGTAGATAATGCATTGACAACAGAAGAGCCGACTCCATGAAGTCCGCCACTGGTCTTGTAAGCAGAATCATCAAACTTTCCACCGGCATGCAGCGTTGTATATACAACACGGGCTGCTGATACACCAGTCGAATGCAGATCCACCGGTACTCCACGTCCATTGTCTGAGACAGTTGCAGAACCATCCTTTTCAAGTGTTACACGGATCTCTGAACAATATCCCGCCAGATGTTCATCTACAGCATTGTCAACAATCTCATAGATCAGATGATTCAGCCCTTTCGTAGATACACTACCAATATACATTCCCGGTCTTTTCCGTACCGCTTCCAGTCCCTCTAATATGGCAATACTATCTGCATCATATGTATTTTTTTTCGCCATTCCCATATATCCTTTCTATCATTTTACATACTTTTCCATACTGCCAATATCTTAGCACAAAATGTAGTCTGTTTCAAACATATTTTATTTCACAAGTACACTATCTAGTGTTGATGCCAGAATCTCCATAGCATTTCTCATTTCTTCCACAGTATTGGTCTGAGCCCCGGCCTCAATCAACAACGTTTTCGGTTTAAAGTGCATGTTATATCGATATCCTCTCAGATAAATATGTCTGGTAAATCCAGGATATTTTTTCGTAGCTGCAATCTGCATCTGAAGAGAAAATGCAAGATTATCTTCAATATAAGGATTGGGCAGATAACTGATATTTCCATTGGCTCTTGTTCGGCTCAGCCCATTAAAAAACATAATTTGTGCAGTCTGCTTACCATTAATCTCTGTCACAAGATGTGTTCCCTCCGCCACACCATCTCTATGAAGATCAATCACAACCTCTATCGTTGGATTATCCTGCAGAATCTTCTGGATCTCTGGTTCTGCCAGCTGATACGCCATACTTCTGTCAAGCTTCCCACTAACCAGATCATACACTCCTTCATGATGAATCGTCTCGATTCCATAGGTGTTATTTAAAAGTTCTGCCAGATAAGCACCCATTCCCATTATCGTTGTACTGGTATCCCCTTCTACAGAATCTGCAAATGCTTCCTGGGAATGCGTATGATAAATCAGAACTTTTGGACCGGCAGCAGACTGATCAATTGTCATGTCCATTCCCATTAATTTTTCAACATTTAACAAATCCTGATCAATCATCGTATTAGAATCTACTGTATAAAAATTGCTGATCAGATACTCAAAATTCATCAATTTTTCCATAGATGTATCAATTGGTGTTCCTGAAGTCTGAACAGATTCTTCTTGTGAAGTCTGCTGAATCAGATTTCCGTTTTCATCTACCATATTTTCATCATTTGCCTGTTTTTCCAATATCATCTGATATGTTTCCTGATCCTCCACATCCGTAAACAACATCGATTTTTCTTCCACATATGTCCCAAGTGGAATCATTTTCAACACACTCTCTGCCATCCAGTCTATCAATGAACTCCCCTGCTCATTTTCCAGATATGTGAATCCCGTAAGATACATTTTTTCCGCCTGTTCCAAACAAATACTCCCAACCCGTATCTGTTCATTCCAATTTATTTTATCAAATTCCGTCATCTGCACACAGACATATATGATTAAAATTCCGGTGATCACAAGTATTGCAATCCGACTGATCTGCCATTTTGTTTTCACAATATTCACTCCAGTCAAAGTAGGGCTGCCTGTCATTTTGGCAGCACTTTTCGTACTTTATGTCTTAACACTATATGACCCACCTGGATTATTTATGTGCATGTCCTTTAGAAAACAACAGATTCAGCGCTTCCGATATCGTATAACTGATTCTCTTCACAGTCTCATCAATATCCTTAGGAGTCACAAACAAACCATTTAAATGTGGAGATATCAACTCCTTCACTAACTCATATTTTTCCGCTGCATTATAACCTTGCATGACCACCCCGACACCCCGCAATGTCTCAGAGCTTTCTAATGCAGAGATCAGGTTCTCCATGGTATCATTTACAATAGTCGCAGCATCCACCACAGTTGGAACCCCGATAGCAACTACTGGAATTCCAACGGTCTCTTTTGTAATAGCGTTTCTATGATTGCCCACGCCTGACCCTGGATTGATCCCTGTATCTGAGATCTGAATCGTGCGATTAAGTCTTCGAGAGCTTCTGGCAGCCAACGCATCAATAGCAATCACCATATCCGGATTCGTTTCCCGCGTAATTCCTTTGACAATCTCAAGAGTTTCCATTCCAGTCTGTGCCATAACTCCCGGTACAATCGCACTGGTAAGGCAGATTTCATCTTCTCCCATAGCATATTTTCCGTATTCCTTTGCAATATGCCGGGAAATATTCAGATTATCTACAACATATGGGCCTAACGCATCTGGTGTAACCTTACGATTTCCAAGCCCTACTACCAAAATAGAATAATCTTCTTTATCTTTTTTGACAAAGTATTCCAGAAATCTTTTTAACTCTTCTGCTATCTCTTTATGATAATCTTCATCTGGAACAGCCATATTCGGTGCCTCCATTGTAATATAGGTACCCACCGGTTTCCCCATGATTTTTGCTCCATTTTCCGTCTCGATTTTAACAGTCGTTACTTTAATCTCACGTTCTTCATCATAATCTTCTTTTAACGATACTCCTTGAATTTCTACGTGATCCGATTCAAATCGTTCTTTTTCCTCCAGAGCCAGATCTGTTCTGATATTATATTTTTCAATCATCCCATATATCCTCACTTTAGTCCTATTTATTTCCTAGTTTTTACAATATTTTCAGAAATATGTATTGACAGAACTCATTCCTTGCCCTAAAATAAGTTCGTATGTTTCGTTAGAACGTCCGTGTCCGGCTCTAACGAATGTAAAATCGATACAGAATCGAAATATAAGATATTGGAGGTGGACAAATTGGCTAATATCAAATCTGCAAAGAAGAGAATCTTAGTAAACGAAACAAAAGCTGCTAGAAACAAAGCAATCAAATCTAAAGTAAAAACTTGCGTAAAGAAAGTTGAAACAGCTGTAGCTAACAAAGATGCTGAAGCTGCTGCAGCAGCATTAAAAGTTGCAATCGTTGAAATCAACAAAGCAGGAAGCAAGGGTGTTTATCACAAGAACACATGCTCTAGAAAGATTTCCCGTTTAACAAAAGCTGTAAACGGAATTGCTTAATTATTATAGAAAAAATTGCATGCAATAAAAAAACAGCCATACCGTCAGTGGCTGTTTTTTATTTTTATCTTTTATAATCCAGAATACCCATAACTATT
>NZ_JBNPOQ010000011.1:0-126815 GCF_050315235.1 Bariatricus sp. SGI.019
ACTGAATGAGCATTATGGTCTAACTCTCGCATAATATAAGACTTCCTTTCTTATCGACTGAGTATATTATACCACAATGCCCGCCGAATTCCAAGAACATATGTTCTTTCTTTGCAATTCATCCCAACCACCTAAGAGGATGGGGGAATTCTTGCTAAATATTGTTAAATCAATATTCCTTCCAGATGATCCAGCTCATGCTGACAGATCTGTGCCGGCCAGCCGCTGAGCTTCTGTCGCTGTTTTTTCCAGTTCATATCATAATATTCTACTTCGATATTCTCATATCGTATTGTTTTCCTCACACCGGAAAGAGACAGACATCCTTCTTCTGTTTCATACGGAGTATCCTTGCTCAGCAAAACTGGATTAAACATCACGATATCTACGAATCCCATATTTACAATGATTACTCTCTTTTTCACACCGATCATATTTGCAGCCATGCCTACACAACCGGCACGATTTGCCTGTAAGGTGTCCTGTAGATCTTTTCCCACCTGCAGATCTGCCTTTGTAGCAGGTTCTGACTTTTGTCCCAGAAAGAACACATCTTTCATTATTGGCTTTACCATCTATCATTCCTCCGTATCAAATCATTTCACATTCTGATTATATCAACAAAATCATATTTCTACCATAGCGAGCTTTTTTCATTCTCATGTTGTATAAGGGGCTTTTTTCCCATATAAGTGAGAGGTTCTTTTTCTAAGAGCAAGATCCACCAAACCTGCAGCGTCTCATACCCTCGTTTTCGACATCACAGATGTTTTATGGTAATACTTACTGATGCAGAGATGGCTCTTTTAGATCAGGGGGCATCCATGCTTGGCGTTTCCAGATTAGAGTATTTGAAAAAATCACCTCTTGAAATTAAAAAAAAGCGGTTCATGACATAGCATTTTCTGCTAATCATTACCGCTTTTAACCGTTCCCTGCGGGAATCGAACCCACTACTACAGCTTAGGAGAGCTCTGTGGTTCTGTTAATGCTTGTCAAGAACTGATATGTTAAGTCCTTTATTATCAAGGACTTTTTTCACTTTCGAATCAAATTCTGGTAATCTGAATATCCTTTCTTGTTTTCTTTTCTTTCTGTGATTTTTTAGGCTTTTTTATATCTGGTTTTTCCTTTTCTGCCTGCCTTTTCTCGATGATTTTTTCCGCATCGGATATGGCTTTCTGCACCAATTTGTTATCACGGTATCCTGGGATAGAGTTGATGATATCTTTTTGTAAGGTTCTACCCACATACAGATCAAACATTCCTTCATAATCACTGCCATCCTGCAGATTAAATCCAATACTCTTTATTCCATTCATTCGGCTTCCCGGTATCTGATCAAAGAGTTCAAATGCCTGTTCCAGTGTCAGATCCTGATGAAATTCTCCTAGAACCGGAAACTCAGAATATTCTGCTACATAGAAACTAATGCAGGAGCTTGTTTCTCTCGCGTCCAGATAGGGCTCTGTACTTTCAATGCCAAGGATTTCCTGTCTCTGTCTTACAAAGTCCGGCAGATCTGCAAAACCGAAACTATCAACATAAAAAGCTTTGATATCTCCATCCCGGTTCACAATTACCACATCACTGACAGACATCGAATGCCCCTTAAAATCAGCCGGATGATTCTGATTAAAATACTGTATAACTCATCCAATGAAACCGAATTATGCCGGAGTTTTTCTTCCGTAAGACCTTCTCTTGTTTTTTTTGAAAAGATCTTGTCTTTTGCTGTATATTCTTTTCTGCCATCTTTTCTCCTTTCCATCAAAATAAACATAAGAAAAAGGCCATTTATCGTCTTCACAGTAAATGACCTTCCCTAATAATCCTATTTTCAATTAAATCATTTTATTTTCATAATCCTGTAATTCATGAAAAATATTATCTACAAACACAATATCCTCAGCAATTCGATACAGCATAAAATACCTATGTGAGAGAAAATTTATCCTTCGATATCCCAGCTCTTTTAATCGAGGATTATCACATGTCTTCAAACTTCCTGCAACACTTTTGAGACTCCGAATAGTAGCCTCAAAATCATCCAGAACATTTTTCGCCGCTTGATCACTTTTTTTGACCATAAGCAAATATCTGATGTATTGATTTAGATCTTCTTCGGCATCTGCTGTTATTACTACTTTATATTCCATACTTTTCCCTCATATCAGCAATAACCACATCCGCAGATCTATAGTTACCCTTTGATGCAGATACTCTTGATTTCTCCAGTTTCTCCAACATCATTTCTTCAGACATGGTAGCATACGGATTATGCTCCACCCGTTTTATTTCAAATGGAAAACCATTATTTGCAACAGCCTGTGTCAAAAACATCCGGATTGCAGAAGTAGTATCTGTGCCAAGATCTTTAAACAACTGATCTGACTTTCTCTTTAACTCATCATCAACACGTACTTGTATTGTACTAGCCATTCATTATTCCTCCATTTCTTTTTTATCATTATAATGCATAATCATTTCTAATTCAATTCATTTGTATTGATTTTGCAACCATTTTTGCTCCATCCCCTTGGCCAATGCGCTGAGCAACACTGCCATCTCCAACCAAATATACACAAAAAAGCCATGAGGCAAAGTTTTTACAAACTCTGTTTCACGGCTTTTTCTTCTCTATTTATTCAATTAAAACAAATTTTTTCCTAGTAAAGCTTTGCTCCTGCCGGAATCTTGTTATCTACCATAAGCAGATTCAATCCTTCTTTTCCGTTTTCTTCGTGTACTGCTGAAATCAGCATACCGCAAGAATCGATGCCCATCATCTTTCTCGGTGGCAGGTTTACGATAGCGATACATGTCTTTCCTACCAGTTCTTCCGGCTCGTAATACTCATGAATTCCGCTTAAGATTGTGCGATCTTCACCTGTTCCATCATCCAAAGTAAACTGCAGAAGTTTCTTGCTCTTCGGAACTGCCACACAGTCTTTTACTTTTACGGCACGGAAATCAGATTTGCTAAATGTATCAAAGTCAACAGCTTCCTCAAACAGTGGCTCGATGGTTACGTTGGAGAAATCAATGACTTCTGCAGTCTTTGTCTCTTCCTTTTTACTTTCTGCTACAACCACTTTTTTAGTCTCAGCTCCACCGATGGTCTTCATCGTCGGGAACAACAATACATCTCTGATTGCCTCTGCCCCTGTCAGCAGCATACACATTCTGTCGATTCCGAATCCGATTCCACCTGTCGGCGGCATACCGATCTCCAGTGCATTCAGGAAATCTTCGTCGGTGGTGTTGGCTTCATCGTTACCCTGAGCGAGCTGTTCTTCCTGATCTTTGAAACGTTCTCTCTGATCGATCGGGTCGTTTAACTCGGAGTAAGCATTTGCCATCTCCCATCCGTTCATGAAGAATTCGAAACGTTCTACATAATTCGGATCTTCCGGTTTCTTCTTGGTCAGCGGAGAGATCTCGATTGGGTGATCCATAACGAATGTCGGCTGAATCAGGTGTTCTTCTGCGAATTCTTCGAAGAAGAGGCTTAAGATATCGCCTTTTTTATGTCTTTCTTCGTATTCTACATGGTGCTCATCTGCAAGTGCTCTTGCCTGCTCCAATGTCTCTACTTCGTTCCAGTCAACGCCTGCATATTTCTTAACTGCATCAACCATGGTAATTCTTTCGAATGGCTGTCCGAGATCGATCTCGATGCCTTTATATACAATCTTGGTAGTGCCAAGAACTTCCTGTGCTACATGGCGGTACAGGTTCTCGGTCAGATCCATCATTCCGTTGTAATCCGTATATGCCTGATATAATTCCATCAGTGTGAATTCTGGGTTGTGTCTGGTATCCAGACCTTCGTTACGGAATACTCGTCCAATCTCGTAGACTCTCTCAAGTCCGCCGACAATCAGACGCTTCAGGTATAATTCAAGGGAAATACGCAGCTTGAAGTCTTCGTTCAATGCGTTAAAATGTGTCTCGAACGGTCTTGCAGCTGCTCCTCCGGCATTGCTTACCAGCATTGGAGTCTCTACTTCCAGGAATCCCTGTCCGTCCAGATATCTTCGGATGGAGCTTACGATCTTGGAACGTTTGATAAATGTATCGCGGACTTCCGGATTCATGATCAGGTCTACATATCTCTGGCGGTAACGGATATCTGTGTTGGTCAATCCATGGAACTTCTCCGGAAGAATCTGAAGACTCTTGGATAAAAGTTTTACAGCAGATGCGTGGATAGAGATCTCTCCTGTCTTGGTCTTGAAGACTTCTCCTTCCAGACCTACGATATCGCCGATATCCATCTTCTTGAAGTCTTTGTATTCTTCTTCTCCGATACTGTCTCTTGCTACATAAGACTGGATATTACCACTCTGGTCAAGGATATTACAGAAAGAGGCCTTTCCCATAACACGTTTCTGCATGATACGTCCTGCCAGGGATACATGCTTTCCTTCCATTTCCTCGAAATTTTCCTTGATGTCCATTGCATGGCAGGTTACATCGTATTTGGTAATTACAAACGGATCCTTTCCATTTGCCTGAAGATCTGCCAGTTTTTCACGGCGAACCTTTCTTAATTGATTGATATCTGGTTCCTGTACTTTTTTCTGCTGATCAGCCACGTTTTCCTCTCCTTCCTTATTTTAAAATTCAGACTCCCCGGCATGAGGAGTCTGAAACGATCCATCTCAGTGAACTATAATGAACGGCTAATGTGTAATACTTCGTACTCCATTACACCTGCCTGGGTCTCAACTTCTACGGTATCTCCTACTTTACATCCGATCAGTGCCTGGCCTACCGGTGATTCATTGGAGATCTTTCCCTCCAGACTGTTTGCCTCTGTAGAACCTACCAGTTTGAATTCCATTTCCTCATCAAATGTCTTATCGAATACTTTTACAGTACATCCAACATTAATTTTATCAAAGTCTACTTCATCTTCTACTACGACTTCAGCATTCTTAAGGATTCCTTCCAGTTCTTCGATTCGTGCTTCTATATCACGCTGCTCATCCTTTGCTGCATCGTATTCTGCATTCTCAGATAAGTCGCCCTGTTCTCTGGCCTCTTTGATCTTGCCGGCAACCTCTTTACGCTTTACGACTTTCAGATTCTCCAGTTCATCTTCCAGCGCTTTTAAACCAGCATAAGTAAGTAATCTTTTCTTTGCTTCCATTGTGTTTCATTTCCTTTCTTTCTTAATACTTTTGTCCCGGTAATTTATTGCTAAAAGTTGTTCTTAACTTTATCGTTCGCGTCTGACATCCATGCTGTTCTTTTGTAAAATAAAGAGACTTTCACAATTCCATTATTATACATAAACGGCCCGTCAATGTCAACATATTTTATCGTAGGTTTACAAATGGATTCTGGCATTGATTAAGTATATGTTAAAGGGTGTTTTTTTATTAGCAAATATCTATTTTATTCTTTCGTTTAAAAGCGTTTCGAGCTCTGCGTATGATTCTACTTTGTTGATATCATCCCGCAGTTTGGCAGAACCTTCCATCCCTTTGGTATACCAGGCAACATGCTTTCGCATTTCCCGGATGCCCAGGTATTCTCCCTTGAATTCCAACTGGAGTCTTGCATGTCTTAACATGGTCTCTTTGATCTGTTCTTTGGAAGGTCTTGGCGGCAGCTTCCCTGTTCTGTCATATTCCAGGAGTTCGTGAAAGATCCACGGATTGCCCTGGGCGCCTCTTCCGATCATCACGCCGTCACATCCGGTTCTTTCGCGCATCTCCAGCGCCTTTTCCCCAGAGGTCACATCTCCATTTCCGATGACAGGAATCGAGACCGCTTCCTTGACCTGGCGGATGATCTCCCAGTCCGCCTTGCCGGAATAATATTGCTCTCTGGTTCTTCCGTGGACAGCCACTGCTGCCCCTCCGGCTTCCTCGATGATCTTCGCGATCTCCACCGCATTAATACAAGTGTCATCAAAACCCTTGCGAATCTTTACGGTGACCGGCTTCTGAATTTCCCTCGCCGTCTGATATACAATCTCATATACCAGTTTCGGGTTTTTCATAAGGGCCGAGCCCTCCCCATTCTTGACCACTTTCGGAACCGGGCAGCCCATGTTGATATCGAGGATCTGGAACGGAAGCTCCTCAATCCGCTTCGCCTGCTCGCTGATAATCTTCGGGTCAGAGCCGAATAACTGCAGCGACACCGGATACTCCTTGGGATGAATCGCAAGCAAAGCCTTCGTATTCTTATTCTTATACTGCAGTGCCTTGGCACTGATCATCTCCATACACAAAAGTCCCGCTCCCTGCTCCTTACAAAGCAGCCGGAACGGTAAGTCAGTCACCCCCGCCATCGGAGCAAGGATGTACGGATTGTCAATTTTTACGTTTCTAATGTTCATTTGGGTACACCACATTTTACAATTGGGGACGTAGTACTTTTCAATTTTACTACGTCCCCTTTTTACTCTTTTTTACTTTTTATTCTTCTCATATATGATTCTTAAGCCTTTTAATGTGAGCTGTGAATCGTAGATATCGATGATATCTGTCTCGGCTGCGATCATCTTGCCGAGGCCTCCGCTTGCGATGACTTTGGCATCGAGGTAGCCGGATTCTTCTTTGATCTTTCTGACGATGTATTCGGTCTGTCCGATCTGGCCGAAGACGATACCGGCCTGCATGCTGGATATGGTCTCTTTGGCGATGATGGAATCTGGTTTTTTGATTTCGATTGCCGGGAGCATGGCTGCCTGTCCGGTCAGTGCCTGGGCGGAGATGCGGATACCTGGCGCAATCACGGCGCCTTCGAAGGTTCCATTTGGTCCGACGATGTCGTAGGTTGTTGCGGTTCCGAAGTCGATGACGATGACAGGGCCGCCGTGCAGGGTATATGCTGCCACTGCATCGACGATGCGGTCTGCACCGATCTGTTTCGGGTTCTCGGTAACGATTCGGATACCGGTCTTGATGCCGGCGGACACAACCATTGGCTTGATGCCGAAGTATTTGATCATTGCACTTCCGAGGGAGTGCATGATATCCGGCACTACAGATGCCACAATAGCGGCATTGATCTCTGAACTTTTAATTCCCTGCCGTTCAATCAGTTCTTTTAATGTGATTCCGTATTCATCGGAAGTTCTTGGGAGCTTAGTCATCATCCGAAAGGTTCCCAGCAGATTTTCTCCATCGAATACTCCCAATGTAATGTTGGTATTCCCTACATCTATTACTAACAGCATGTTCTTTTTCCTCCTGCATCTATTACTAACAGCATGTTCTTTTTCTTTCTAAACTGCTGCAAACAGCATGTTCTCTTTCCTCCTACACTTCTTCGCCTAAAAAGAATACTTTATAGTACATCTGCAGAGCTTCCAGCAAGTCTTTCTTCTCTCTCTGTAGCTGCTTGATCTTGAGCTGGCTTCCGATATCGTCGAACATTGGATCGCCTTCTTCAGACGTTACTTCGAAGCACAGTTCTCCGTTTTCTTCATAGACCAGTGTCAGGATTCCGCCCACATCGTGGACGTAGAGAACGCACATAATCTTTAATTCATCTTTGACTGTATCCGGCAGTTGATCAAAATCCGGATTCAAATAATATTTTTCTTCATACGAATTGGCGCCGCAGAGCACCACTTTTTCATCATACATATCCATATACTCCTCTGACAGACACTTCTCCGGCATAGATGACTTTTTCCTGCCCGTCGGGTAATCTTACGAGCAGTTCTCCTGTCTCGTTGATGCCCAACGCGTGGGCCTCGTATTCATTACCAGGCTCCAGTACTTTTACATCCTGATCTTTGTTCACAAGCAGGGAATTGTACTGTTCTTTTACTCCTGACAGATCTTCTGTCTGGAGAAATGTCTCATAGCATTTTTCAAATTGTTCCATTATGGCGGCAATCAGTTCGGAGCGTTTCACATTCCGTCCCAATTCAAGCTTCAGTGAAGTCGCTGTATTCTGGATGTCTTGCGGAAATGTCTCCTGATTCACGTTGATTCCGTCTCCGATGACCACGTGGTTGATGTAATCGATCTCCGTGCTCATCTCCGTCAGGATTCCGCAGATCTTCTTACCATTTCTCACAATATCATTGGGCCACTTAATACCTGTATCCAGACCCGTTACCTGACGGATTCCTTCTGCCACCGCAATGGCCATCAGAAGTGTAAGCTGTGGGGCTTTCATCGGGGATATCCTTGGATACAGTAATATCGTCATATAGATGCTGCTTCCAGCCGGTGATTCCCAGGCTCTTCCCCGGCGGCCTTTCCCAGCGATCTGTCGGTCGGCCACAAAAAGCGTACCGTGTTCTGCCCCCTTTTCGCCGGCATCCTTGGCCCGATTGTTGGTCGAATCCGTCTCGTCATAATAGACGGTATGTCTTCCGGCCCATTCTGTCTTCATCAGACTGTCGATCTCAGCCTGTGACATGACATCCGGACTGTCGATCAGACGGTACCCTTTATTACGCACCGCTTCGATCTGATAGCCTTCTTTTTTCAACTGTTCCATCACCTTCCACACAGCTGTACGTGATACGTGGAAATCATCACATAACTGCTGGCCGGATATATAGTTGTCACTTTCTTTCAGTAAGCGTAAGATCTCCGCTTTCATCTATCTCTCTCCTAATGTTGCTGTCATGACTGCTTTGATGGTATGCATACGGTTCTCCGCTTCATCAAATACCTTGGATTGTTCGGATTCAAATACTTCGTCCGTAACTTCCATATCATCGATGCCGAAGCGGTCATGAATTTCCTTTCCAATCTTGGTCTTCAGATCATGGAACGCTGGCAGACAGTGCAGGAAGATTGCTTTTTCTCCGGCATTTTTCATAACTTCTGCAGTCACCTTATACGGAGTCAGCTCTCGGATTCGTTCTTCCCATACTTCATCCGGCTCACCCATAGATACCCATACGTCTGTATAGATTACATCCGCATCTTTTGTACCGGCTTCAACGTCTTCAGTAAGGGTGATAGTAGCTCCACTCTCTTTCGCATATCCTTTACAAGTCTCTACCAATTCTTCATTTGGGAAATAATTCTTTGTGGTACATGCAACAAAATGCATTCCCATCTTGGCACATGCAATCATCAGGGAATTACCCATGTTATATCTTGCATCGCCCATGTATACCAGCTTGATTCCTTCCAGATGACCAAAATGTTCACGGATGGTCAGAAGGTCTGCCAGCATCTGTGTCGGGTGGTATTCATTGGTCAGTCCATTCCATACCGGAACGCCTGCATATTTGGCAAGTTCTTCAACGATTTCCTGCCCAAATCCACGATACTCTATTCCGTCATACATTCTTCCCAATACACGTGCAGTATCCTCAATGCTTTCCTTTTTGCCGATCTGTGATCCGCTCGGGTCAAGATAAGTAGTTCCCATTCCCATATCATGAGCTGCCACTTCGAAAGAGCATCGGGTTCTGGTACTGGTCTTTTCAAAGATCAACGCCACATTCATGCCTCTGTATTTATCAACGGGTATTCCATTCTTCTTCTTTTCCTTCAAATCTGCTGCCAGATCAAGCAAATATGTAATCTCTTCCGGAGTATAGTCCTTTAATGTCAAAAAATTTCTTCCTTTTAAGTTCATCTTCATTTCCTTTCTCAGCTGCGTTAGTACATGTACGAACCTTGGAAGGTTCAACTGGTCGTTTCGTGTTTCATATTTCTTATATACAATATCATATAATTCGTCTACTGTGTATATCTGATATTTCGGAATCCGTAATAATTTCGCCGCTGCCTCCAACATTCCCATGAATAATTCCTGATCCGAGAATCCAAGCGGCAGCTTGAGCACAAATGCAATCTCCGCCTTTTCAATCTCCCGAATCTCTTTCATGAGTTCTTCATAATACGCCTCGTCATGGGTCTGCTTCAGATAATATATGAATCCCTCCAGGCCATACACCATCCGCTTCGCATCGTAATAGCCAATCATCAGATTCTGTCGACTCCGTTTTCCCGAGAATTCTATAATACTTCCCAATTTTACACGTGGTGCGATCTCATATTTTACGCCATCATCCGGCATCCTGACCCGCGGTTCACGGCCCGGTCCATAGATACGCACTTCGATGATATCTTTATACCCCCGCTTCACCAGCGAACCGAGCGGCACATTATTGACGACTCCGCCGTCGATATACTTTTTCCCGTGGATTCGTTCGTTCTTAAACCCGATGAGATAAGCACTTGCTAACAAGAAATCTTCCAGCATGCCTTCCGGGATCTCTTCCATCTCCAGATCCAGTTCGCGAAATTCTGACAATGAAAATGTCAGCAGGCAGAATTCCTTGCCGCTTCTGCGGATGGCTTCTTCATCGATCGTCTCGTGAATCAGCTGCCGCAGAGGAGTAATGTCCACACCTCCGTCTTTCAACAACGTCTTCACCTCATTTAAGAATTCGCGAAGTGACATCTCCTTTTGAAACAAGCGTTCCATCCAATCGTCATCAATATCCATGACTGTAGAAAATGTCATCTGCTTCCATATATCTTCTGCTTTCTCAACGTCTCCCATGCAAACGAGGGCGCCATTTAATGCGCCCACGGATGTTCCTGCCACTGCATTGATCTTAACACCTGCTTCTGTGAGAGCTTTCCACGCGCCAATCTGATACGCACCTCTCGCACCGCCGCCGTCAAATACAAGGCCATATTCTTTTGATGTGTCAATGATGGGTCTCAGAATCCATCACATCCTTTCCTATCTACTCGTCTTTTGCTCCGACTTCTGCCAGAGACTTTACAAGACCCGCAATTCCCTGAATCTCAGATGGAATGATGATCTTGGTTGCTTTTCCATCTGCCGCCTTCTCAAATGCTTCTAAGCTCTTCATCGTAAGGACTGCCTCATCGGCTCCGGCATCTTTCAGGAAACGAATACCATCTGCATTGGCCTGCTGTACCTTAAGAATTGCCTCAGCCTCACCTTCTGCCTGGCGGATCATAGCTTCCTTTTGAGCCTCCGCACGCAGGATTGCAGCCTGCTTCTCAGCCTCTGCATCCAGGATCGCGGATTCCTTATGTCCTTCTGCCACCAGAATCGTAGATTTCTTCTCACCTTCTGCACGCAGGATTGCTTCACGACGTTCACGCTCTGCCTTCATCTGCTTCTCCATCGCATCTTGAATGGCTGCAGGTGGAATGATATTTTTCAGTTCGACACGATTTACCTTAATTCCCCATGGATCCGTTGCCACATCAAGGGATGCTCGCATCTTAGTATTGATCGTCTCCCTGGAAGTCAGCGTCTGATCCAGCTCCAGATCACCGATAATATTACGGAGCGTGGTTGCTGTCAGATTCTCAATCGCCATGATCGGATTGGCAACTCCATAACAGAACATCTTTGGATCCGTAATCTGGTAAAATACGACTGTATCGATCCGCATGGTAACGTTATCCTTGGTGATCACCGGCTGCGGTGCAAAGTCAACGACCTGCTCTTTCAGATCTACCTTTCGTGCCACCCGGTCAATGATCGGTACTTTAAAATGAAGTCCGGTACCCCAGGTTGCCTGATAAGCTCCCAGTCTCTCCACAACCAGCGCCTGTGCCTGTCTGACGATCTTGACACAGGATATCAACAGTATTACTACAATAACCAATAAAATAATTCCTAAAATTTTCCCTATCATTTTTTCTCCTCTCTGGCTCTTACAATTAATTTTACGCCTTGAATCCCATCTACAACAACAACTGTATTTTTAGCAATCTTGCCGTCTGGCTCATCGGTCTTGGCAGACCATTCCTGACCTCGAATCTCTACCCGCCCGACGGCCTGCATCGTATCAATGTCTTCCAATACCAATGCCTGCTGCCCAATCAGGCTCTCTGCATTTGTCTTCTGCCTTTCCTGATTAAAATACTTTACCGCGATTGGTCTCGTCATCACCAACAGTACAATAGACACTGCGAGAAATACAACAATCTGAACTGTGGTTCCGAATCCCATCAGACCTGCACAGAATGCGATCAACGCACCTCCGGCAAACCAGATCGTAGTCAATCCCATCGTAACGATTTCAATAATCAGCAGAACAACAAATATCGCCAGCCAATAAATTGTCTGCATGAACTTTCGCCTCTTTTCTTAAATGATAGTATTCCTTGCCTTATATATTACTATACTTTTCCCCTAAGCGCAATTCTCTATCCCTCATGTCGGCGTCTCTGACGTCCCGCTTCAAACATCAGGACGGATGCCGCGATTGCAGCGTTCAACGATTCTACCTGACCTTCCATAGGTATCTTAATATAAATATCTGCCAATTCTGCAGTCTCCTGTGACAGACCATTTCCTTCATTCCCAATCAAAAATGCACATGGTCTTCCATAATCTTCTTCGTCATAATCATGTCTCCCATCCAGATGTGCCGCATAGACACCGATGCCTGCTTCTTTCAGACTCCCGATCGCCGCCTTCAGGTCTTCCACATAGCAGAACGGCATACGGTAAATGGAACCCATGGTCGAGCGTATGGTCTTGGGATTATAGATGTCCACGCATTCCCGGTCCATCACAATTCCCGTCACGCCAGCTCCCTCTGCCGTTCGAAGGATGGTGCCAAGATTCCCCGGATCCTGAAGGTGTTCCAATACCATGATCATCGGACATTGACCGGTGATTACTTTTTCCAGTGGATATTCCATTTGCCGGACCACACAGAGAACTCCCTGCGGAGTCTTCGTATCGGATGCATAAGCATATACCGTATCCGACAATTCTTCCGGACGGATTCCTGTACCTTGCAGCACCGCTTCTACCGTATCTTTTTCCTTCTTATAAAAGGATTCTGACACGTAGACTTCTTCCAGCTGATCTGTCGGCACTTCACGGAACATACGGATTCCTTCTACCAGAAATACCCGTTCTTCATCTCTTGCTTTCTTTTTCTTCTTCAGATTCACCAGACGCTTGACTCTGGCATTTGAAGTACTTGTAATCATATGATTTCCTCCACTCTTTGGTGTCAGATATTTTCCAGATCCTTATTCGCACCCACTAATATCATGACCATTCCATCTTCCAGCGCTTTCTCGGGATTCGGATTCACTTCTACGTCTTCTCCCACCTTAATTCCAACTACATTGATTCCATACTTTCGTCTGACATCCAGATCCTGCAGAGACTTTCCGATCCAGCCACGTGGAATCACCGTCTCTACCAGGCTATAATCTGGTGACAGCGCAATCCAGTCAGCAAAATTTGCAGACATTAGATTCTTCGCAAGGCGGACTCCCATTTCCTTTTCCGGAAATATAATCGCATCTGCACCGATTTTCTTTAAAACAGTCGCATGAAGATCATTTTTCGCTTTGGAAATAACGTATGGCACGCCTATTTCTTTACAGACTAGTGTTGCCATAATACTGGCTTCCATGTTATCCGCAACTGCGACTACTACTCCATCCAGATTCTTCGTGCCCAGCGACCGGACAACATCTGGATCTCCAAAATCCGCTTTCATCGCGTAGGATACAGAATTGGAAATATCTTCTATCCTCTCCATATCGTCATCCACTACGATGACTTCACATCCAAGTCCCTGCAGCGCAATCGCCACGCTCTCACCAAAGCTTCCCAGGCCAAATACTGCGTATTGTTTCTTCATTTTTCTACCCCCATTTATGAGTCTGTTTCCGACATTATCCTACCATAATCCGCTCTGGTGGAAGTTCCCGAATTCTGTCCCGCGGATTCGGTTTCCCAGCAAAGAGCAGCGCCAGTGTCATCGGTCCCAACCTTCCTATATACATCATCATCATAATTACAACCTGGCTTGCCCGTGACAGATGCGGTGTCAGATCAGCCGTCAATCCTACCGTTCCGATTGCAGATGCCGTCTCATACATGATATTTAAAAATGGCACTTCATCCGGTTCTATAATCGTAATCACGGTCGTACCTGTAAGAAATACCGTAAATGCAAGCATTACAATCGTAAATCCCATCCGGAAATTCTCTTTTGAAATCTTACGACCAAAGCACTCGGTATCATTTCCCCCACGAATCAATGTAATACAGGAAAGCACCAACATCGTAATCGTCGTAGTCTTCACACCGCCCGCAGTTCCCATCGGCGACCCTCCGATGAACATCAAGATAATACTGATGAATCTCGTCTCTTCGTGTAATTTAGCCTGTGGTATCGTAAAGAATCCAGCAGTCCTCGTCGTTACCGACTGAAACAGCGATGCCATCACCTTCTGCCCCAGCCTCAGATTGCCAAGAGTCTCCGGATTATGATATTCCAATGCAAATGTAAGTACCGCTCCAATTCCCAGCAAGACCAATGTCGTCACAATTGCAAGCTTCGAGTGAAGCTTAAGTCTTGTAAACCACCATTTTCTTGGAACTTCACGACGATAGATTTTCCGTCCGTTATCAATCACATCATACCAGACAATGAATCCAATACCGCCCAGGACAATCAATGACATTGTCGTAATATTCATCAATGGATTCGTCACATATCCTGCAAGACTAGAATCCCCCAGAATGTCAATACCCGCATTACAAAATGCAGAGACAGAATGAAAAATTGCATAGCCGATTCCCTTGATCAGATGATACTCCGGGACAAACTGAAATGCATACAACACCGCGCCGACACCTTCCACAAAAAAAGTACCGATCAATATCTTCTTCACCATTCCAACGATGCCGCCAAGTGATGTCATATTATAAGTTTCCTGTAGCACAACCCGCTCTTTCACGGTAATCCTTCTCTTCAAAATCAGGAAAAAAGCAGTCGCACAGGCAATCACCCCAAGTCCGCCGACCTGAATCAATACCAGAAGAATTACCTTCCCAAACACAGTAAACTGCGTTGCCGGAGTCACCGTCACAAGCCCCGTCACACAGACGGCTGTTGTAGCCGTAAATAATGCATCCATAAAAGATATCGGCTCCTGATTACTGACAGGCAGCCACAAAAGAAATGCACCGATCAATATCACAAGAAGAAATCCCGCAACCAAAATTCCCATGGTATTCCATCGGATGCTTCGCTTTTTCTGCTTCATGAATCTATCCTCTTTTTTCTTTCTAATGTACCTATGATATCACAATTATATTTATTCTGGGGGATACTGTCAAATGAATTAGGGACAGGGTAAATTGAATTGGGGACAGGGTGAATTTAGTTTGGGACGGGGGAAATCTCAATTTCCCCCGTCCCAAACTATACCTTGAAGCGATATCCCACGCCCCAGATGGTCTCAATATACTGTGGATTGGATGTGTCCATCTCTACTTTTTCACGAATCTTCTTGATATGCACGGTCACGGTCGCGATGTCTCCGATGGATTCCATATCCCATATCTCACGGAACAATTCTTCTTTTGTGTATACATGATTCGGATGGCTGGCCAGGAATGTCAGAAGATCGAATTCTTTTGTAGTAAATGTCTTCTCTTCTCCGTTGATCCAGACTCTTCTTGCTGTTGTATCAATCTTAAGTCCTCGAATCTCAATCACTTTATTAGCTTCTTTGGCACTTCCTGTCAGTCGGTCATATCTGGCAAGATGGGCTTTGACTCGCGCCACCAGCTCGCTTGGGCTGAATGGCTTTGTCATATAATCATCGGCTCCCAGTCCAAGACCACGGATCTTGTCAATATCGTCTTTTTTGGCAGATACCATTATAATGGGTGTATTTTTTACATCTCTGATCTGTCGGCAGATATCGAAGCCATCTATTCCCGGAAGCATCAGGTCCAAAATAAACATATCATAATCTTCATTCAATGCTTTTTTCAACCCCGTCTCACCATCATTGGCTACTTCTACCTGAAATCCACTCAGCTCCAGATAGTCTCGTTCCAGTTCTGCAATCGCCTCTTCATCTTCTACGATTAATATTTTACTCATATATCGGTACCTCCTGATATTTTCTAAGGACAAAATACATCGTTGTTCCAGTCTCTTCTCTGCTCGTCGCCCATATCTTGCCGCCATGTTCTTCTATAATCTTCTTTACAATAGAAAGCCCTATTCCGCTTCCACCCTTGGAAGAATTGCGTGAAGCATCTGTACGGTAGAACCGGTCAAAGATATTGGGCAGATCTTTTGCCGCAATTCCCTTACCGTTATCTTCGATCTCAACCTGTACAAAATCTCCCACGTCTTTGACTCGAAGATTAATCTTCGCCTTCGGCTTATCCATATATTTTAACGAATTATTTACAATATTATGCACGACCCGCTTGATCTGTTCCGCATCCGCAATGACCTTGACTCCCGGTTCTACATAATTGAAATAACCAAATTCCACATTCCTGGATTCTAATTCCAGTGAAAGGTCTTCCGCACAATCTTCAAAATATGCATCTACCGAAAGAGTATTAAAATTATACGGGATTCGGTTGGTATCAATCTTTGTATAGAATGTCAGCTCATTGATTAACGTATCCATCTCACTGGCTTTATTGTAAATGGTTCGGATATAGCGCTCCATTTTCTCCGGTGTGTCCGCAACTCCGTCCATAATCCCTTCTGCATATCCCTTGATTGCCGTCACTGGCGTCTTCAGGTCATGGGAAATGTTGCTGATCAGTTCCTTATTATCTTTGTCAAATCTCACTTTCTCTTCGGCGGTATCCCGAAGCTTCTTTCGCATTTCTTCCAGATCCTGACAAAGATCACCCAGCTCATCATCAGCCTCCGGTTTCAGTTCAAAATCAAGATTCCCCTCTTTGATATTCTTTGCCGCAACCTGCATCTTCCCTAAGGGCTGCATCACTGCGCGATAAATCCAGATAATCAAGACCGCCGCTGTCAGAACCAGCGTAATAATCACGATCAAGATCACTTCCAGGAAAAAGTGCTCTACCTCCGGAATCATATTTCCCATATCGGTGACGATAAATGCACTGCCTTCTTTTTCATCTGAATACATAAAATCTACTTGCTTTACCAATGCATGGGCATCTCCGCCCAAGTATAGGCCATTTTCCGACTCCGTATCTGCCTCTCCATAATCAGGAAGTTCTGAGATCACCGGCTCAGCCTCTTCCATATCTGTTCCTACGTAAATGATTGTATTTTCCTTGCGAACCAGAAGATAAGCTTTTTTCTTCTCCAACTTCTGATTAAATTCTTCCAGACATGTGGCATCCTCCATATTCTCTGGGTTCTTCGATGCCATCTCTTTCAATTCATGCCAGGACTTTTCGGTTAGTCTGGCTAGCACTTGTGCTGAGTTCGACAGGCTTGCAACCGTTGTCCCAGATATCTCATACGTCTTTTCTATCGCGCTGATCTGATAATGCCCTAACAGACACACCATAGAAACCGTCAAAAAAATCGGTATTAAAATCACTGTTAAAAAAGCGATGATCAATCTTGTCTTTAGCTTCATACACATGACCTCCAAGGAAAGTATAGCATGAAAAAGGGCGCTTCACATCAAAGCGCCCATAAACTTTTATTAAATTTTTATAAATACTTTTTCAATTCTTCTACCTTGTCAAGTTTCTCCCATGGAAGATCAATATCTGTACGTCCAAAATGTCCATAAGCCGCTGTCTGCTTATAGATTGGTCTTCTCAGATCCAACATCTTGATAATTCCAGCCGGACGAAGATCGAAGTTCTCGCGGATCATTTCTACCATCTTCTCTTCGCTGATCTTTCCAGTGCCAAATGTATCTACCATGATAGAGGTCGGATGTGCAACACCAATTGCATATGAAAGCTGAATCTCACATTTCTTTGCAAGACCTGCTGCCACGATGTTCTTCGCAACATAACGTGCTGCATATGCTGCAGAACGGTCTACTTTGGTGCAGTCCTTACCGGAAAATGCCCCGCCGCCATGACGTGCCATACCGCCATAGGTATCTACGATAATCTTACGGCCGGTAAGACCGCTGTCTCCGTGCGGTCCACCGATAACGAAACGGCCAGTCGGGTTGATGAAAAACTTCGTATTCTCATCCGTCATTCCTTCTGGAATTACTGCATCAAAAACATATTTCTTAATATCTTCATGAATCTGCTCCTGTGTCACATCCGGGTCATGCTGAGTAGACAGAACCACTGCATCCAGACGAGTTGGAATTCCGTCTTCATCATATTCTACCGTCACCTGTGTCTTGCCATCCGGTCTCAGATACGGAAGTGTACCGTTCTTTCTTACTTCTGTAAGTCTTCGTGACAACTTGTGTGCCAGCGCAATTGGATACGGCATAAGTTCCGGCGTCTCATCAGAAGCATAACCAAACATCATTCCCTGATCTCCAGCTCCAATGGCATCCAGTTCCTCTTCTGACATCTTATTTTCCTTCGCTTCCAAAGCCTTATCAACGCCCATTGCAATATCGGATGACTGCTCATCAATCGCTGTAATTACGCCACAAGTGTCCGCATCAAATCCGAATTTACCTCTGGTGTACCCAATCTCTCTTACCGTATCTCTGACAATCTTCTGAATGTCTACATATGCTTTCGTTGTAATCTCACCCATGACAAGGACCAGGCCTGTAGTGGTGCTCGTCTCACAAGCCACACGACTCATCGGATCCTGCTCCATCAGCGCGTCCAGAATCGCATCAGATATCTGGTCACACATCTTATCCGGATGACCTTCCGTTACAGATTCGGATGTAAATAAATGTTTTTCCATCTTTTTCTCTCCTTTTCTACCAAAGGGATGACTCCCTTTCGCGCACTTTCTCTTTTTGCCTTTACGAAAAAAAGCAGCCCGCTTAAGCGGACTGTTTTATATTCTCATAAACCAATCCTCTTATTGTTCGATTACTCGCTCAGGTTGGCACCTTCCATACACTTGGGGTTGCCGCAGCTTCACAGATCCTTTGTATCTCCACTGCTCTGAATAAGAGAAAGTTTGCATTATTATATTGTTAATGTGTACGAGTAAGACTTTACACGCTTTTCCCACACTTGTCAATATGGGGACGGGGGTTTTTTCATTTTCCTCCGTCCCAAATTAAAATATCCCTGTCCCTTTTTAAAATAACCCTGTCCCCACCAGACCAATCAGGCATGCTACGCCTGCAATAATAAATGACAGGCTTTGTCCTGCTGCATCCAATAGATAGGAGCATAATATAGAAACGATTCCATATCCGAGCATGACCGCCCCAAAATTCATACCTTGGTATTTCATTCCAAATTTCTCAGACACTAGCACTGGGAATACGCTCACCACACCTCCGTATACCATACACACAAGTGATATCAGCAACACAAAAAGGCCGCCTCTAGCTACTGTGATTCCAAGAACAGATATCATCGCTACAGCGTACATAATTCGAATTACGATCTTACAACCAGCTTTATCAGACAACCAGGGAGCCGCGAATCTTCCGACGATATTTGCAAATGAAGCGATCATTACGCCTGTGAGTGCCTGTGCGTTTGTCAGTCCCCGCTCCATCCCCAGTGATTTCATCAGTGGATTCACAAGCACATATGCAGGGATTGCCAATGCCATCACGATACTGATCACATAATAGGTTCTGGTCCGCATCATCTCTTTTGTTGTATATTGTCTTTGGCTTTCTGTCCTACCCTGAAGATTATTATGTTCGCTGCCAGAAGACTGTATCATCAATTCCGGAGGAGCTTCTTCTATAAAAAATGCGCCCAGACATAATACCGCATAGATAACAGTTACCATCAGCATGGAAAAATGATATCCGTGTCTTGCTAACGTAAAATCACATAAAGGATTCATCAGTACACCAGATATTCCAACTACTCCTACCGTAATTCCCGTCACCAGCCCCCGCTTGTCCGGGAACCATGCCTGCGGCACTGCCACCAGGAGGCTAAATGCACATCCAGAACCCAATCCACCCAGAACACCATATCCAACAGAAATCATCCACGGCATATCATATGGTGCTATTCCTGCAAGAAAAAATCCGACACACATGACAAAACTGCCTACCAGAATTGTCCTTTTTGCGCCCAATCTATGCTGTAGATAGCCTCCGATCATATTTCCCACCGCAAATATTCCAATGATAATCGTGAACGGCTGGCTGGACGCTGCCACCGACAGGTCGTATTCACTTTGCACATAAGGCTGGAACACCGTCCATATGTACGGATTACCATGCACAAAATTCACAATAGATGCAATTACAAGAATCGCATATCTGTTTTGAATCTTTTTCATCTATTTTCTCCAATATTTTACAAAATATTAAAAAGGGACAGGGTAATTTGAAAAAGGGACACGGAAAAATGAATTGGGGACGGAGGAAAATGAAAAAACCCCCGTCCCCAATTATTAGCTGACTTTTAATTTGAACTTTTGAATTTCTTTTTCTGAAGCAACTTTTTCAATAATTCCACCAATTCCGCGAATTTTTTCTTCGAATCTTTCATATCCGCGTTGGATATACACGATATCATCTACGATTGTGATGCCATCGGTCGCGAGACCTGCGATACAAAGTGCCGCTCCTGCGCGAAGGTCTGGTGCGCTGACTCTTGCACCGGAGAACTTCTCTACACCTTCTATTGTTGCGGAATTTCCTTCTACTTTCACATTCGCTCCCATTCTTGCAAGCTCGTCAAGATATTTGAAACGGTTTTCGAAAATGCTTTCTGTAATGATACTTGTCCCTTTGCACAGAGCTAAGGTTACACCGATCTGTGGCTGCATGTCTGTCGGGAATCCTGGATATGGCAGCGTCTTTACATGTGTGCTGGTCAGATCTCCTTTGGATACCACGCGGACTGCATCGTCAAATTCTTCTACTTCGCAGCCGATCTCAATTAACTTTGCAATGGTAGCTTCCAGATGCTTTGGAATTACATTCAATACTGTAACATCTCCCCTGGTTGCTGCTGCTGCGAACATAAATGTTCCTGCCTCAATCTGATCCGGAATTACGGAATATTCTGTACTATGCAGGCGCTGTACTCCACGGATCTTGATAACATCCGTTCCTGCACCTCTGATGTTGGCGCCCATACTGTTCAGGAAATTGGCAACGTCAACAACATGAGGCTCTTTGGCAACATTTTCCAAAATAGTGGTCCCCTCTGCCATGGTAGCCGCCATCATTACATTAATGGTGGCACCAACACTTACTACGTCAAAATATATATGCTTGCCTACCAGACGCTCTGCCTCAGCAACAATCTTGCCATGTTCAATCTCTACCTCAGCGCCTAATGCACGGAATCCTTTCAAATGCTGATCGATCGGTCTGCTTCCGATATTACAGCCTCCTGGAAGAGCAACCTCGGCACGTTTATACTTTCCAAGCAATGCCCCCAGCATGTAGTAGGATGCACGAATCTTCTTAATATAATCATATTCTATATCAACATTCTGGATGCTTTTTCCGTTGATCTTGACCGCATGACGATCTACTCTATGAACGTTCGCTCCAATACCTGCGATCGCATCCAACAGTACATTAATATCATTTACATCTGGCAAATTATCAATATATACCGTCTCATCTGTCATAATTGCTGCAGCAAGAATAGCCAGAGCAGCATTCTTTGCTCCGCCAATCTCAACTTCTCCGACAAGCGGATGCCCGCCCTTAATAATATACTGTTCCATATTACACCTCAAAACTATTATCTATTACTTACTCTCAAGCTTCTCTATCTGAATCATTATCAATTTTTGTCATTGATTATTTTTGCACTCTTTTTCGCAGTGCCATTCGGTAACCTTCGGTTCCCTCATCACGGGCTCTCGCCCTATAAAAATAATCCCTGACAATCGCTTCTGCAAGCAGAATCATTGTCATTGATTATTTTTGCACTGCTCAATACTCACGTGGACATTATACCATAGAATTGGGATTTGTAAAATAATTTTTACAAATATGTAATTTATCCGTAATATTTCCCAATATTTTACAGGATTTTCAGCGTTTTTAACACTTCTTCAATTGTCTCTTCCAGATTTAATCCATCTTCTGCAACTGTGACATCCGCATATTTCTCAAATAAGCGAACTCTTTCATCGTAGAGATCCTTCAATGTCTGGCCTTCTTTTAATACAACACCCCTGCCTTTTGCATTTTTCAGTCTCTTATTTATTGTCTCAAAGGACACTTGTAAATATACGACCGTTCCGATTTTTTTATAGTGTTCCATTGCATTTTCACAATATACCACACTTCCTCCCGGTGAGATCACGGTATTCTTCACATCAACTCCTGCATTTACCCGGTCTTCTATTTCAAGAAAACCATGAATTCCTTTTTCTTCAATGATTTCGCGTAATAATCTTCCTTCTTCTTCCTGAATTAATATATCTGTATCAACGAATTTGTATCCAAGTCGTTTTGCCACAACAACACCAACCGTACTTTTTCCGACCGCCGGCATTCCAATCAGAATAACATTATTCATTCATATTGCTCCTTCTTCTGTATTTTCACCTATTTTAGCATAAGTTTTTTCTTTCGTCCACTTTTCAAAAGTTCTAAAAAAATCGCCTCCGATAGCTTCTGTGCTCACACCGTCTCCTGCATAATTCTTGATATAACATCACTTCAATCAGATCATCCAGCCATCTCCCGGGATCCTTTTCGCCTTCCCTCGCCCGGTCTCCTACCCTTCTGCACATCATCCTTAACTGAAGCCGATCAGGATATTCATCATACATCATACTTCCATCATACTCCATACGGTCACACTCTTCTTCAATGAGCGGAACCAACCGCTTCGCAGTATCTGGGTACAGGCTTTTCATATAGTCGTAATCCCTTCGGTTCATTCTGTCATCGTCAAAAAGTATCGGCGTCTGATACGCCATATAGAAAGGCATTCTCTGATCCATATACACACCTCGATAGAATAAATATCTACATTATTTTATGCAAATGGTTGCATTGTTGCCACAGATATGTATAATAGTAATTGTTTGATATTTTTTAAAAAAAAGTATAGTATTAGCTAACAGGAGGTGAAGAGTTTGGATATAGGAAAGAAGCTCAAGGAATTGCGTCTGCAAAATGATCTTACTCTGGGTGACTTGGCTTCACGCAGTGAGCTTACAAAAGGATTCTTGTCTCAGGTTGAGCGCAATCTGACCACTCCAAGCATCGCAACACTGGAAGATATTCTGGAAGCGCTCGGAACCAATCTGTCAGAATTCTTTCATGAGGAAGAAGAACAGCAGATTGTATTTTCCACGCAAGATTTTTTTGTAGATGAGCAGGAAGATTACCAGATTGAATGGGTAATCCCCAATGCACAGAAAAACAGAATGGAGCCAATCCTTTTGACTCTGAAACCACACAAAAAAAGCCAGATTCTGTCTGCACACCAGGGAGAAGAATTCGGCTACATATTAAAAGGAAGTGTCACTTTGATTCAAGAGAACAAAAGATATCGACTGAAATCAAAAGAGACCTTTTACCTGGACGGCTCAAAAAGCCATTATTTATACAATCACACGAACATCGAAGCAAAAATACTATGGATCACAACACCACCGATGTTCTAAGGAAGGAGAAGTGAGATGGAGGAAAAGAAACTGATTGAATTTCGTAATATCGTGAAGAACTTCGACGGACAGATTGTCTTAAAAGGAATTAATCTTGATATTTACGAAAATGAATTCGTAACACTGTTAGGCCCAAGTGGATGTGGAAAGACTACTTTGCTTCGGATTCTGGGTGGATTTCTGGAAGCAGATGAGGGAAAGGTGATTTTTGACGGCGAAGAGATCAGCCAGAAACCACCTTATGAAAGGGAATTAAATACAGTATTCCAGAAATATGCCCTGTTCCCACATTTGAGTGTCTACGAAAATATTGCATTTGGCCTTAAGATCAAGAAGATGAGTAAGGACGTCATCGAACAGAAGGTCATGAAGATGCTAAAGCTGATTGGTCTGGAAGGTTATGAAAACAAGAATACAACCTTACTGTCTGGTGGTCAACAGCAACGTGTTGCCATTGCAAGAGCCCTGGTAAATGAGCCAAAGGTCCTTCTTCTGGATGAACCGCTGGCAGCTCTTGACCTGAAACTCAGAAAAGAAATGCAGTATGAATTAAAACGGATTCAGCAGGAAGTCGGTATTACCTTCATCTTCGTTACTCACGATCAGGAGGAAGCCCTTACCATGTCAGACAAGATTGTTGTCATGAAAAATGGTGAGATCCAGCAGGTTGGTACACCACAGGAGATCTACAACGAGCCAGCCAACCGCTATGTTGCTAATTTTATCGGCGAAAGCAATATTCTGACCGGAACCATGTTAGAAGACTATAAAGTACGTTTTGACGATATCACTTTTGACTGTGTGGACTTCGGGTTCCGTGAAAATGAAAAAGTAGATGTTATCATTCGACCGGAAGATATAGATATCGTAGATGTCAAAGACGGCAAGATGACAGGAGAAGTTCTAAGCATCTTATTTAAAGGAGTTCACTATGAGATTATCGTAGAGACCGTTCCTGGTACCAGTGTTACCGTCAACATGCGTGTCATCCGTAATCATGATGTAACCAGTGAAGATGGAAGCGAAAAAATCAGCGCGAACAACTTCTATGTAGATGTGGAAGATGTAAAAGACCTGGATGACAAAGAGATCATCGCCCTCTCCAATGCACAGGCATGGGATCCGGTCAGTGATGATTACATCTCAATCGCCAAGATCGAATACGACCTTCAGGAAGAGCCAGGACAATATCCAGTTACTTTCTCAACTTCCAGCGGAACCAGCATCGAGCGTACGATCTTCGTCGTAAACCAGCCATTTGTTAAGAACGAGAAAGCCAACGAAGCGATCATGGCATTTAACTTCTTCAAGACGGTAGACGAGATTACCGAGTCTCAGGCTCTAGACACAGATATCAAGACATGGGCCAACGCTCAGGGCTGGAAATTAAGCAATGAAGACCAAAGCGTAGATATCAGTGTTGATTATGATTTCGATCCTGAAAATATAACCGAAGGTGTATACCAGATTACCTTCTCTACACCAGGACGTGAATTTAAGATTCACACAACCGATTATTCCGAAGTCGGTCAGGAGGTCGGCCTGACATTCTTCCCGGAAGATATCCACGTGATGTCAAGGATGGTATATTAGAATGAAACGTTTTTCACAATTAGCAATCCCTTATATTGTATGGGCTGCGATCATGCTGCTGCTTCCAATGGCACTCATTGCCATGTATTCCTTTACCGAACCAGGGAACAGCATCATATCGTTCTCATTTACGCTGGACCATTATATCAAGTTTTTTACCGACCCTGACTTTTTATTAATTCTCTGGCGTTCCATCATGATTGCTGTAAAGACAACGGTAATCTGCCTGTTTCTAGGGTATCCTGTTGCATATTTTATTGCCCGCAGCAAGGAACATGTGCAGAATATTCTTGTCCTTTGTATTACCATCCCTATGTGGATCAACATGCTTGTAAGGACTTATGCTTGGATTGGTCTGTTAAGTGAAGGAGGACTGATTCAACGCATTTTCAGCCTGATCGGCTTTGGCAATACAGAGCTGTTATATACAGAAGCCGCTGTACTACTCGGCATGGTCTACAACTTTCTTCCATTTATGATCTTGCAGATCAACACCTCTCTTTGTAAGATGGATCATTCCTTACTGGAGGCTGGTGCAGACCTGGGAGCAAGCCCTGTGCAGACGTTTCTGCGCATAACCTTGCCACTTTCTCTGCCTGGTGTTATCAATGGAATTACGTTGGTATTCCTGCCTGCTGTCAGCTCCTTCTTCATCCCGAAGCTCCTGGGCGGCGGACAGTATTTCTTAATCGGAAATATGATAGAAAATCAATTCATTACGGTTGGCGAGTGGAACTTCGGAAGTGCCATCTCTATGATCATGGCAATCATTATGATGCTGCTTATGATGGCCGTACGCAAAATTGAGATTCACAACCAAGGCGGAAAGGAGGCATAATCATTATGAAAAAAAGCAAACGCACTTTTGGGAAAATATTAATGATTCTGATGATCGTGTTCTTCTATCTGCCGATCCTGTATATGGTGATCTTTTCATTTAATGACGGAAAGTCCCTGACTGTATTTACCGGATTCTCTCTTCGCTGGTATCAGCATATGCTGGATTCCCACGATATGATGGAATCTTTGTATACAACCTTCAGCATTGCGCTGATCGCAACATTTATCTCAACGATTGCCGGCACGATTGCCGCCATTGGACTTAGCAAATCCAAGAAAATTATCCGGGATATTATGGATCAGGTGAATAATCTTCCCCTGATGAACCCAGAGATTGTAACTGCCATCGGATTCATGCTTCTGTTTATTACATTTAAGATTGAAAAAGGCTATGTTACAATGCTCCTTGCTCATATTGCCTTCTGTATACCTTATGTAATGCTTTCGGTCATGCCGAAGATACGCTCTCTGGACCCCAATCTGGCTGACGCGGCCATGGACCTTGGCGCAACTCCCTGGCAGGCACTTATAAAAGTCATCGTCCCAGAGATTACTCCGGGTATTATCTCCGGCTCATTAATTGCATTTACCATGTCCGTAGATGATTTTATCATCTCTTACTTCGTAACAGGAAGCGGAGTCAAGAACTTAAGTATCATGGTCTACACCATGAGCAAACGTGTAAATCCAAGTATTAATGCGATCTCTACTCTGGTTGTTGTAATCATTACGATTGCACTGATTATCATCAACGTAGGACCACTGTTCATGGCAAAACAGGCAAAACGTACCGATATCAAACGACGCCGAGCACTTGTCCCTGTTCTTGTTGCCTGTTGCGCAATGGTCGGAGTCATCATCTTTGCAAACCTTAACGAAACAAGCAATGCACTCCCTTACGAGGGAGAGACTCTCTATGTATATAACTGGGGAGAATATACCGGGGAACATATCATTCAGGATTTTGAAGCTGCAACCGGTGCCACTGTAGTCATGGAGAACTTTGACTCCAATGAACAGATGTACATCAAGGTGGCCAATGGGGAAGCGTACGATATCCTGGTTCCAAGTGACTATATGATTCAGCGTCTGATTGATGAAGATTACCTTCAAAAACTGGATCATTCCAAACTGGACTGCATGGACAAACTGGCAGATGCCGTAAAAGACCTGCCCTACGACCGGGGCAACCAGTATTCCGTTCCTTATTTCTGGGGAACTGTCGGCATCGTATATGATAAGAACAAAGTAGATATCGAAGATCTGGAAAAGGAAGGCTATAACATCTTCCTGGACGAAAAATATTGTGGGGACATCTATCTGTATGACTCTGAACGAGACTCCTTCATGATGGCGCTAAAAGCCCTTGGATATTCTATGAACACGGACAACGAGCAAGAACTTACAGAGGCTTACAATTGGCTGGTACAATGTGTACAGACCATGAAACCAGAGATTGTTACCGATGAGATCATTGATAATATGGCGCAGGGAAGAAAGGCTCTGGGACTGATCTATTCAGGAGATGCAGCTTACGTCATGGCAGAAAATGAAGATATGGGATTCTATCTTCCAGAAAGCGGAACCAACCTCTGGTCCGATGCTATGGTCATTCCCAAGAATGCCAAGAATCCAGAACTCGCTCACGAATTTATCAACTTCGTCAGCGATTACGATGGTGCCTACGACAATTCCAGTTATGTAGGATACACTTCCCCGAATCAGGAAGTCATGGATGACCTGTACGGTCCTGGCGGTGACTACGAAGGAATCAGCGCCTACATGCCAAGAACGGATAATGATAACGATGAGGTCTTCGTATATAACGAAGAGACTAGAAAAACCATTAGTAATATGTGGAGCAAAGTAAAGATTGCCGCAAGTAACGCGGATAAATAAAGGCAAAAAATTGGGACGCAATTTTAATCTGCGTCCCAATTTCTCTATTGCCTGCTAAATACACAATCATCACCAATCCAGCCGATGCAGATGGCCTTCCAGATTCATGCCCGCGAATCCATTCTGCCTCAGCGCCTCGTATAAAACGATCGCTACCGAATTGCCCAGATTCAGCGAACGGATATCCCCGACCATTGGAATACGAATACAGTCATCCTTATGCTGCACCAAGATCTCTTCTGGTATTCCGGCACTCTCTTTTCCAAACATAATATAACAGTCCGGCTCATATTGAACTTCTGTGTAGACTTTTGGCGCCTTTGTCGTTGCCATATAGATCTTGGCGCCAGGATTCCTCTCAAGAAAATCATTATAATCGATGTATGTAACTACATCCAGCTGATCCCAATAGTCCATTCCTGCACGCTTCAGATTCTTCTCGTTCAGGCGGAAACCTAACGGTTCGATCAGATGCAGTCTTGTATTCGTTGCCACACAAGTACGGCCGATATTTCCTGTATTTGCCGGAATCTCTGGCTCATGCAACACAATATTCAACATGTCAATCCCTCCTGCTTTTTATCTTTCATTTCTTAATCTTCCCACGAAGGCACCCAGCCTTCCGATAGCCTCCTTCAAGTCTTCCAGAGAATACGCATAAGATACTCTTAAGTATCCTTCTCCACATTCACCAAATGCACTTCCCGGTACAACTGCCACCTTTTCTTCTTCCAGAAAACGAGTGGCAAATTCTTCCGATGTCATGCCAAATTCCTGAATACTCGGGAATATGTAAAATGCACCAAAAGGTTCAAAACAATCCAGCTGCATCCGCTTAAACTCATGAACCAGATACCGTCTCCTCTGGTTGTAAGCATTTCGCATCCGCTGAACTTCTCCCTCACAATTTCTCAAGCCTTCGATTGCCGCATACTGACTGTTCGTCGGCGCACACATAATTGCATATTGATGAATCTTAATCATCTGTTCCATGATTTTCTTCTGCCCACAGATATAACCTAATCTCCATCCAGTCATGGCAAAGCCTTTGGAGAATCCATTGATCACCAAAGTGCGATCTTTCATTCCCGGCAGAGACGCAATGGATACGTGTTCAGATTTGTAAGTCAACTCTGAGTATATTTCATCTGACAATACATACAGATCGTATTTCTTCACAATCTCTGCAATCGACTCCAGATCTTCCTTTGTCATGATTGCTCCTGTCGGATTATTCGGGTACGGCAGAACCAGAATCTTCGTCTTCGGTGTGATCGCAGCTTCCAATTCTTCCGCTGTCAGTTTAAATTCATTCTTTTGCTGCAATGGGATGACTACCGGCACACCATCCGCAAGAATTGTGCAAGGCAGATATGATACATAACTGGGCTGTGGTATCAGCACTTCATCTCCCGGATCCAACATCGCACGAAAAGCGATGTCAATCCCTTCACTTCCGCCCACCGTTACAGCAATCTCACATTCCGGGTCATAAGTTACATGGATTTTTCTCTGCAGATATCGACTGATTTCCTCTTTTAATTCTTTCAAACCGGAGTTCGATGTATAAAACGTTCTTCCTCGCTCCAGTGAATAGATTCCCTCTTCTCGGATTCTCCATGGCGTATCAAAATCCGGCTCGCCGACACCCAGAGAGATTGCATCCGGCATCTCATTAACTACATCGAAGAATTTTCGGATACCGGACGGTTGTATACCAACTACTTTTTTTGATAATGGATCTCTCATTATGGCGTCACCAGCATCCTTTCTTCTTTATTCTTTTTGAACATCAGCGTCCCATGATCTTTGTATTTCTTCAATATGAAATACGTCATAGTGCTTACTACTTCTTCAATCGGAGCCAGCTTGCTGGATACGAATCTGGATACTTCCTGAAGCGTCTTGCCCTCTATACTGACCAGAAGGTCATATCCTCCAGAGATCAGGTAGACTGCTGTCACCTCTGGATAATTACAGATTCGTTCTGCTGTCTTGTCAAATCCTTTCTCTCTCATTGGCGTAACACGGACTTCAATTAACGCATTGACAAGCTCCGCACCCGCCTTATCCCAATCAATCAAAGTGTGATATCCACAGATGATCTTTTCTTTCTCCATCTGAGCGATCTCGTTGGCAATTGTTACTTCATCCGTTCCCAAAAGAATAGCCAATTCTTCCAGGTTTACTCTGCTATTTTTTTCCAGATACAGTAATATCTGCTTTCTTGTCTCTTCCATCATGCATTCCTCCGCAAAATATTTTCAAAATCTCATCTGGCACAGGTCGGTCTAAATACCGTATTTCATCTCCATTGTGGAGTATTTTATCATTATTATCCGTCATCTTTCCAATCACTACTGCCTGGATCTGATGACTACGAAGCGCATCTGTCAGTGCTTCCCCATCGTCTGTTACCATCAAAAGGCTTCCAACGGACGTCAGCTGATATGGGTTCAGCCTGTAGTGCTCGCAGACCTCAATCGTCTCCTGCAGCACCGACAAACTCTTCATATCCAATTCCAGCCCTGTCCCTGCTTCTTTCGCCAGATTCCATAAAGCCGCAAGGATTCCCCCTTCAGTAATCTGACGCACGGCAGACACGCCCATGGCTTTTGCAACTTCTATCTCTGTAAGTGCAAACAGATGCTTTCTGTAAGAAAGAATCTGTTTCATAAAAGCCGGCGCAAAACGCTCCCTTAATTCCTGTTCCTTTTCTGCTGCAATCTGCAGCATTCCGTCCATACCTATCCACTTCGTCAGAACAATCTCCTGTCCCGCTCGTCCAGTCTCCAGGCACCACGGTTCTTCCTTAGGCGCACGGGCAACTCCATTTACCACGACCATAGGATAAGCAGCCGCACCGCTCTTTCTCCCGGTAACATTAAGTTCCTCTATCTTCTGTTGTGTACAACTTTCCTTGATGATCTTTTCTATTGCGTGAATTTTTGATGAATACGCATATTCTGGAATCGTTATCTGCACTTCCATCCCCAGACACTTTCCCCCCGCTGCTGCCAACGAGTTGACGACAGCGGCAAGAGCATGGATTACGATATATTTCGACTGCCCATGCACAATTGCAGTTTCACTGAACACGTACTCATCTTGTGTCATTATCTTCATGTTGATTTCCAACCGTTCCTTCTAATACAAATATATTTTCTTAATATTGCGAAGCCTGACTGATTGCCTCATTGATCTTCGCCTGATCTTGCGTCGCTATTGCCGACCTTACCAGTGCTGAAGCCTGTGAATTATCTGAAACCGTTCCTATCTTAATGATCTGATCGGATTTCTCATACTTACTGCTGTTGATCACATCGCGGCTGACTTCCTCACCATCCTGATACACAATCTTCCACAACTGGGCAGTCTTACCAGTATGTGGACTTCCCGCGTATTGCATGCTGCCAAGAGATGCTTCCGGATCTTCCTCATAAGTGATGCCATAATCCTCTGTCTCCAAAGTCTCACTTTCAAACTCAACACTTCTTCCGGCATCTCTCGTATCCTTACCATAGATACAGAATCGAAGCTGATTGGCACTGTCGATCTCACCTTCAATATAGATCGGCGTATCATAATTATTGCGAAATACAAAGTCCAGATAATCCCCAGCTATGGCCGCATCTCTGGAAGGCTCCACATAATTGACGAGCATGGAATGTGGATATCGCTCTACGACTTCCAGTTCTGCAAACAAGACAGCATTATACAATGTTGTGGACACCTGACAGATTCCTCCTCCAAATGAATCTACCACCTGGCCATTCTCATAGGAGCCCGCCTCCACGTATCCATGTTCCGCGTCATATGGAGCTGTCTTATCATGAACCGACAGTTCTTCTCCCGGCATCAATACCGTCCCGTTCAAATGCTCCACTCCCGTCTTAAGGTTCTGCCATCTCTCGCCGCCGCCGGCATCTGTGGAAAATGCTCCCAGCTCATCCTGGATCGTCTCCAGATCTGCCGACACCACTTTCGGTTTTTCCTTCTTCTGAACCATCTCGACCGTCAACGCTTCATGCTTCCACGAGGTATTCAGAGCCTTTTCGATCGCCTGAACAGAAGCCTCTATATTTACTGTCTTGCCTTCTTTTTCTTCCTTGATCTTGAATCCCGTACTGTTCTTTTCAATGGATGCGTCTACCGCATGATTCGCCAATGGAACGATTCTTTCATTGATGACTGTACCGGCCTTCTCTTCTTCCAATACAAAAGACTCATCAAATACAACTTTTTCCTTCTTCAGCTTTTTCAACTGACGATACCGCTTCCACAAGCTTCCCTTTTTGCCATAATTGACCGCTTTTTGCACCGTCTTATCCAGGTTCTGATAGCCCAGTCCCATCTCCTCCAGAGATGCTTCTTGTGACTTCTTATCAACCTGCATCGTAAGCGTTAATGCCTGATCCGCTTTCAGATGCTCCATCAATTCGTTTTTCGCTTCTGTTTCAGACATGCCAGAGACATTCACTGCGCCGATATATATATTGTCACATATCTTTTCTTTCGGGAAACCATTGACATAGTGATACAAAACTCCATAACTCACCCCAAAAACAATAGCAAGACACAAAAAACCAAGACACAGAAGAATTCTTCTTCTCTGCCATCTCAATTTTGACATTCTCTTTTTCTTGCGTCTTCTCTTCCTATGATGCTCTCCTGCCATACTACTCTCGTAATCCCCCTTGCCAGATACATTATACCATAAGATATGGTATGATCATGGTCGCGATCATCGCCAATATAATAACCATAATAATAATTGCAATAATTCTTCTGGTTTTTTTGTTATTAAAATTCATAATTTTTCCTTCTTTTTCCTAACGCTATATTTTATACATTTTAAACTTTTTATAAGTATTTTTCAAGACACATTTCTATCTTATTTCCTGTGAAGATCTTGGAAATCTGCCACGCAAGTTCGGGCTTCTTGATTCAACGGATTTTTTTCCATATAATCAAACAGAATATATTTTCCAAAATACGAAAAATATTCCAGGTGTGTCATCTTTCGCATCTGGTTTCTGTCATATGCCTGATAATTCACCAGGTATTTTCGTTTTTCCTCTTCATTTTCGTAAAACGTCCGCAATTCTTCCTTGCTTACTTTATATTCACCTGCAAATTCCGGTCTCGTCTTCGCATTTTCCCGCAAATAATAATCATAAATCAAAAGTTCCCGGTAATATTGGACTTTCTTGGGATGATGATACAGAATATAACTCAACAGAATATCATACCTCGCACTTCTCTTATGCTGAACACTTCCATATCCTTTCTCTTCATAGTATTCCCGCAATCGATCATACATTTCAAAAGAGGAAGTATATTCTTGTTCTAATGCTTCTATCGTATGTGTAAACTGTCTGCTGTTATAGTAGACCTCCACCATCTCTTCGATTCCTTTCAGCCGGATCACATCCTCGTAAGACAACCACTTTGTATAGAGTACCTCATAGGGCGGCCTGCTCTTATGCTCCATCCCATAAGTCTTCTGTTGTTCTTCCATATAAGAGCCCTTCAGCACCTTCAAAAATCCCAGCTGAAGCTGTTCTGGTTTTAATGCATAGACATCATCAAAGGAACGTGCAAAGCGCTGGATATCTTCATACGGAAGTCCCGCGATCAGATCCAGGTGCTGGTGAATATTCCCCTTCTTCTGGATTCTTGCGACCACTTCGCTTACTTTGTCAAAATCCATCGTTCTGCGGATTGCCCGGATAGTATCCGGATTGGTTGACTGCACCCCAATCTCAAGCTGCACCAGTCCCGGACGCATACCTTCAAGAATCTTCAGCTCCTCTTCATTCAACAAGTCTGCCGCCACTTCAAAGTGAAAGTTCGTAATTCCATTATCATGCTCTGCAATATACTTCCAGATTGCGATCGCGTGATCATGCTTACAGTTAAATGTTCTGTCCACAAACTTGACCTGCGGCACCTCATGATCAAGAAAGAACTGCAATTCCTGCTTCACCAGTTCCAGATTACGGAAGCGTAGACGCTTGTCCACAGAAGAGAGGCAGTAGCTGCAGGAAAACGGACAACCGCGGCTGGATTCATAATAGACAATCTTATGCTCAAAATCTTCTATGCGCTGATAAACAAACGGCACCTTGCTCAGATCCATCACTTCTCTCCATGGATTCTCAATGATTGTCCCATCCGCTCTGCGAAATGTGATTCCGGCAAGATTCTCCAGCTCTTCATCCGTATGCTTGCTGCATCGATATATCTTACACAGTTCGGCAAATGTCTCCTCGCCTTCTCCTTTCATGACTCCACGGACCATCGGCAGACGGCATAACACATCCCTCGCATCATAAGATACTTCAGGACCTCCAAGCCATATAACAAGATCCGGCATCAGTTTCCCAAGTTCTCTTACTAATTCTTCAACCACATCCAGATTCCAGATATAGCAGGAAAAGCACAGCACATCCGGCCTGCGTTTATAGATGTCCATCAGAATATCTTCACTTCGCTGATTAATCGTATATTCCGCCAGCTCCACCCCTTCATCCTGAGAGTATGCCTTCAGGCTGTATACAGCCAGATTGGAGTGAATATATTTGGCATTAATTGCTGTTAATAATATCTTCATACTCATCACCTTAACTGATTATATACTTGCACATCATCCCTGGTCAATAGTAGAAGAACTCTTATAAACCCAAGACAGAGACAAATCCGCTCAGTCCGGTTGACATTTCTGCAAAAATAATGTAAAATAAAGACTCGTGCAGCCGGGGTGTTAGCGGTACCTTGTACCTGCAATCCGCTATAGCAGGGGTATGGTGCGCAGAGGGCACATTTTTGCAGAGCTGCCCTTGATAAGTGGCGTAGATGCCTGGGTCTTACGCGACGGAAATCTGTGAACTGTGTCAGGTCGGGAACGAAGCAGCACTAAGCAGAATCTTCCGGGTGCCGTGAGGGTGCCTGAGCTGAGTTAACTGTCAAGGTAACGTCTGTGAAAATGCGTTCGAAGCGCATCGCACGAAAAAGAGAACAACAAAGCACTTTGCAAGTCATCACTGCTTACAAAGTGCTTTTTTTAAACTTTTTTCTTCTTTGCTTCCCGCAATTCTTTGAAAAATGATTTCATCATCTGGCTGCATTCTTCTCCCAGCACTCCTGTGGTAAGCTCCACTTGATGGTTGAACTCTTCCATCTGCAGAAGATTCAATATGGATCCGGCACAGCCCGCCTTTGGATTCATGCATCCTACCACAACACGAGTCATTCTTGACTGCACGATCGCCCCCGAACACATCTGGCACGGTTCCAGAGTCACATACATTGTACACTCTTCCAGCCGCCAGTCATTCATCTTCTTACTCGCCTTCTTAATAGCAATCAATTCCGCATGAGCAAGCGTATTCTTATCGATCGTGCGTCGATTATATCCTCTCCCGATAATCTTATCCTGGTATACAATAACACATCCAATGGGCACTTCTCCTATGGCATATGCTTTTCTGGCCTGCTTGATGGCCTCTTTCATGTACTTTTCATCTACACTCGGCATGATCTTCTCCCCATACATATCTTATACAATAAACTTTTATAGCTAAAATGCTCTTGGCCCCTTTACATAACGACACCAATAGCCAAATTGTTCCGATTCATCACCCTCATCCTCCGTAAGCTCCAGATCAATCTCCTGGATCGGGATAAATTCAGCGAACCCAAATGCACTTGCCGCTTTTGCTTCCTGCGGATGGTAGATTCCCGGCACGCCAAGTCTTAATCCCTTTCCATCATCAATGAGAGCAAGATGATGGTAATTATAATATCCATGCAACAAGAAGCTGTTGTTGGCCAGTTTCCACTCACACCGCGGGAGCCTTGCCAGCTCATTGCGTTGAATCTTGGAGCATTGGAATCTGCACGAGGGACACTGTCCTTTTACATCCTGCTCTTCTACAGCCTGTTCTTCTTCCATCGGAATCTGTTCTGCCATGATCATCTGCTCCTGCTGTTCATTTTGCTCCTCCACAGGCCGATGCATCTCTGGCTGATTACGCTCTTTTTGAATGACTGCTTCTTCTGGCGCACGCTCTTCCTCCTCGGCATCCTTCTCTCTTGCCATACGCTCCAGCTTTTCCACAATCGTAACTCGCTCCGGTTTCTGCTGCCATACGCGCATGCGGTCGACATCTACCGGCATATCATCCCAGACTGCGGCGTACTTATGCCCATTTTCACTTTCCAGGATCATACCGTTGATCTTCATAAAATTCTCCGGTATGCCCACATCCTCCTTCGTGTAATACAGCCTGTAATTAATGGCAGGGTTTACATTATCTACTGTTCCCTGCCATACACCTATACATTCGTCATTTTCCTCATAGAACAGATACAGCTGAAGCTTTTTCTCACCCTTCATGTGCAGTCCCTTTCCATGAATATGTACCGCACAATCATCTTCACCCTGCTCTACCTTAATAAATCCTACATTTCGCAGTCTTCTTCCTTGTTCATATTCGTACAGATAACGAATAAAACGCTTCAATTTTCCACTTCCCATTCTGGTTTATTTATCACAATCTATTCCCCAGAATCGAAAAAAATTCCTTTCTTATACGATTGCCTTCAATTCCTGATATAATCTCTTGGCATAACTGTCCGTCATTCCACAGACATAGTCTGTCACCAGGAGGATTCGCAGATATAATCTCTCAATCTCCGACTTCCCTCGTGCATGGTAATGATATGCCTTTTTATAATTACTGGAGATAAATGAGACCATACGCTCATCAATAGAATCCAGCTTCTGTGTCTTATCGTCATATTTTATAATTGCTGTCATAAACTTGTCCAATAAGAAATCCAGCATGGTCGCTTCGGTGACTTCCATGCGGTAGATAGGCTCCGAAGTAAATACTTCCCGGAAAGCCAGATCTCCCAACAGATTCATCAGTCTCTCTGCAAATGTCTGATAGAACAGATCATGCACATAAGTCCCTTGCATGATTGCCTGATAATTCGATGTAAATCCATAAGTAGCGCAGTTGATCACAAATCCCTGCACCCGGACGATCCAGTTCTTAATCGCATATTCTTCCGGATTCTCCACATGCATTTCCTTCGCCCGCAGATATAGTTCCGTTAATTTATCCGCCGGCTGGAAGCCTCCGCCTCCTCCTCGAAAATACAATTCCTGAAGCTCTGTAAGTTCTTCTAATAATTTGTGATAACTTAAAAATCCTTTGACAAATGCATCCTCTATATCGGCCGTCTTATAAGCAATATCATCTGCCGCTTCCAGAATAAACGTCAGCGGATGCCGCTTTCCATTCGTTCCCGTCTCTTTAGAAATATCTTCAAAGATCTCCTGATCCGCAAAATAATATCCCATCTTCCGGTCCTTGATATCTCCCGACTTCGAATTCATCTCCAGTGAAGAAACCGGGTATTTTATAATCGTACTCAACAAGGCATACGTCAGATTCATTCCATTCTCATCCACCAGGAAATGCAACTTACTTACCAGACGCAATGCCTGAGCATTTCCTTCAAAATGATAAAAATCTTCTCTCATCTGCGGCGTGAGGATGGTATCGATCGGAGTTCCATGATACTCCATCACTGGCAGATTTTTCTGAAACCATTCCCGGATAGTGTCCTCTCCAAAATGCCCAAACGGCGGATTTCCAATATCATGAATCAACCCTGCGCACTGTAGGATACTGCAGATATCCTCCTTCATTCTCGGTGTAAAACTAGGATCTTTCTTATATACCAATATATTTTCTCCAATATTCTGTCCCAGAGACTTGGCAAAAGATGATACTTCCAGTGAATGGGTCAGCCTTGTCCGGATAAAATCGCTCTTATCCAGAGGGAACACCTGGGTCTTATCCTGTAGTCTGCGAAAAGATGCACTTCCGATAATACGATGATAATCCTTCTCGAACTCACTTCGCAGATCCGTATTCCTTACATATCGGTTCTTTCCCGAACCGCCTCTATTTCTCTTCGTTGACAATAACTGTTCCCAATTCACCCGTTCTCACACTTTCCTTCTATAAATACTGATTAATCCAGATAGATCGGCGGCTCATAATCCTTGCCAAGTAACACCTTCTTACGTTCCTGATAGCCAAGAAATGCCCACTCTGTCATATCTGTCCATTGATGAGTTGACCGGTCATAGACCTGTACATAACCGATACGCGATGGATGCATACGGACACTGTTGGACTCATACTCTCTGCCAGTGTACGGGTTAATCTCTCCCTTCTCCAGATCCTCTTCCTCATCCATATATTCTTCTGTATATTGCTCTTCTGTATATTGTTCTTCCGTATATTGTTCTTCTACAGGCTGCTCTTCTGCATGTTCTTCTGCAGATTCTTCTGCAAATTCTTCTGCAAATTCTTCTTCCGCTTCGTCATATGGCTCTTCATGTGACTCTTCTGCAGAGATTTCTTCCGCAATTGCTTTTGGGATTACTTCTGGGATTACTTCAGAGTTTTCTGCCACATCTTCAACTGGCTCCTCCTGCTCTTTCGAACGCTTTTTCTTACGTCTCATCAAATATGCTTTCCACCCATGCAGCTGCTCTTCCTCTTCTTTTTCTTCTGATTTCTTCTCTTTTTCCTGAGGCTTACGCTCACTTTCAATATCTTCGATTTCCTGTAGCAGTTCTTCCACCGATTCGCTTTGTGGCACAACATATTCTTCCGCAAATGACTTCACAATCTCTTCAGATTCTCCTGCCATCTGTTCCTCTTGTGGTTCTTCATCATACACATATGCATCCACTTCACCAATACATTCTTCTGGTTCTCCCACACCTTCTTCTGCAATCATAGCGTCCAGCTCCTCATGAATATCCACAAGTTCGCCGATGGTAATGTCCCTCTCATGAGTCTCTGCCTGCGGTTGAACAGGTACCTCTATCGAACCAGCATTATCAGCCTTGTCCGTCTGTACATTTTCTTCTATATTATTATTCGATTTCTCTGATGAAATATGATCGCCCAGAATACTTAATTGAAATGGGCATCCAAGAATCTCTGCGATCATACGCATATCCTGTTCCTGAAAATTATCTCGTCCCAGTCTCTGCGTCAGATTCTGACGGGACATCTTCTTCCCGGTACGTTTTTCAATCGTCTCAGCGAGTTCCTTGATCGTCATGCCCTTACGGCTTAAGATAATTTTGACTTGCTCCCCAAATGTTAAATCCAGCATTGCATTTCCTCCTTATTATATTAAAAATTATACTCCTGTAAACTTTTTTATTGCTTGATAAATCTAGCTTTTTCCCCCTTCTTATTCTAACAAATCAAAAAAATCCAGTCAACCGATGACTTAATATTTCAATGCATCTACAATCCTCTGGGATGCTTTCTGGAACATATTTTTATTGTTTAAATATATGATAACATAAAAATTGGCGCCCAGAGATTCACACTAAGCACCAATTTATTAATCTAACTATTCACTAATAGTTCCGATTACCTATGATAAAATTTTTTTCTGCAAATCAAAATAACTATAACTGATAAAGTCAGACAAAACATCGGCAACAGAACATTTGTTGTATCTCCAGTCTTTATACTTTTATTTGTCTTAGTAAGATTAGTTGATTTCTCTTCCTTCGCATTCTGACTGTTATCGGTTATTGTACCATTTCCTTTATTCTCCTCAATTCCTCCCTGATTACCATTGGATTTATCCTCCGACGTTACAATTGTATATGCTGAGAATTGATTAGTCGAAAAACTTACCTGAGAGCCATTCACTTCACAAGGCAGGATATCTGCTGTGGTCACACCATCCTCATTCGTATGTTCACGAATAACTTCAACATTTTTTCCTTCGAGATCTGTCTTGGTGTCAATCGTAATTCCCAATGGAACCACAGTCTCAGTAATCTGCGTCTCTTCCTCACCATCAACTTGATGATACAGATTAATATCATAAGAAGCAACTGTTTCTTGATCTTCGGTCATCATCTTCTGCGTGATATCACTTGTCACAGTATCCTCTTTTGTTAAAGTCAGCGTCTGATTCGGAACATTTCCATTAGAACTTTCTCCACATAAAGTCAGATTCGACACCTGTACATCTTCCGGGATATTACAAGAAATATGCGCCCCAAAAACATATTTTATCACGCTCTCAATTCGCCCAAGATTATCTGCAGAATACTCCGGAAGCGGAAATTCTTTTTCTTCTTTATATTCATCAAACACACTATATCCATGCTTTAATTGATATAACAGATCTCCAAGATATAACTTTTGTTTTTCCGAAATATATTTCCCAGAAGATATATTTTTTTCAATTTCATCTATCAACTCCATGTTATTTTCTTCTGTATCATCTAAGAATTCAATGGTAAACGGCATTGCTTTTGCAATGTATGTTGTTCCGTCTGGATTCGTGATATGAAGATCATTCAAATTATCCTCATTCTTATAACAATCGCACGCTTCATACATAGCCTTCTCAGGAGTCATTAAATCATAATCACATGCTTCTTTTTTAGGCACAACTACCGTTCCCGTAATTGTCATTCCAGCTAAATCTTTACATCTCACAAGAAATGGAGCACAATTACCACTTCCCTTAATCGCCCATATAGTATGAAGCGAAGCATCCGGGACAAATGTTATAACCGGATTCTCAGGATCTAAAACACCATCATAACCCAGAAGTGATTTTTCATTCAACATATTTATCGTATTGTTATCTAAGATCATCAATAATTTGCTAAGACCATATGCCCAGTCAGGTACCAACCCTTCTCCAATAATATTTATTGACCAATCTGTCTCCAAAGATTTTCCTAAAGTTATCCGACTCACATCGGAATATTTAGTGACATACACACCTTCTTCTTTTCCAAACACGTTACCAGTGACAGTAATCTCTCCATTTGTTCCTTTCGCACGACAAGTAATTGTACTATTTCCATCCCCCTTAAACGTCAAAGTGCCATTTTTATCAATAGAAGCCACACTTTCATCACTACTACTCCAACTGTAAACAGGAAACATCTTATCATCTACAATCTCTACCCATTGCTCATGATCAACATCTGTATACTTATAATACGCAACCAACTTCAGGTCTTTCTGACTACCCACTTTAAAAAGATTATTTGTCGTCTGCTGAGCTGTATCCTCAAGTAATTGGTAATAGTATGGACTATCGTTGTAATAACCAATTTTGTAACTCAAGTCTTTCTTATCAAACACAGTAATGGTCAAAGTACTGGTAATTGTATGATTCGATTCATCCGTATAATTATAAGGGATAGTATATGTACCCGGAGTTGCATCATCGTTTACATAATAAAGCCCATCATTAACATGAAAAATCTGTTTATCTGCAAATCCTTCTTCATGAATCGTATAATTATTACCTTCTTCATCAGACAAATCCATCCGAAATCTCATGCCTGGAAGCAGAACCAATGTAGAAACATTTGTACCGATCTCAATTTGATCTCCTACCGATTCATCATAAGTTTTATGGAACATTTGCAAATTCGTAAACGTATATTTTTCTTCCGCATGAATTCCTGACTGAGGGCTCATCGGAAATAGCCCCCAGAATAATGCAATGGTTAAAATAAATATTAACAACTTTTTCCTATTCTTTTTCATCTCTTTCACCCCATAACAACCAAACAATTGTACTTATATTTATTATAAAACATCACCTTCAGATCCACAATACTCATTTTTCCAAACAACTATCTCTTAAGCCTTTTTTCTCTTTCAATACACGAACCAGATTCTGTGCTGCTTTCTGGATATTCTCCCGACTGGTTGCAAGATTTACGCGGATGAATCCATCGTATCCCTCGCTTCCAAACCATGCACCATAGTCTACTGCCAATCCACATTCTTCCTGAATAACCATTTCCATCTCTTCTGGCTCTATATATGCCCCCAGATCAATCCACATCAGATAAGTACCTTCCAGCTCAGGAATCCACACCTTCGGCAGCTCCCGTTCCAGAGTTTCCTTCATCAGATGATAATTTTCTTCAATGATATCAAGTACTTCCTCCAACCATTCTCGTCCATTTTCATAAGCACTTTTCACTGCTATATAACCAAATGCATTGCCACCCGTTATCCGAATCTCAGTCATATATTGATCATATAATTTACGAAGACGCTCATCAGGGATCACAAGAATCGAATTCTGACATCCAGCAAGATTAAATGTTTTTGTTGCCGCTGTCAGAGTAACAAGAATCTCATTATAATTTCCCACAGATGCTGCCGGAATCTGCTGATGTCCTTTCATTACAATATCCTGGTGAATCTCATCTGCCAACACATAGACTTTATGTTTCTTACAGATATCCAATACTTTCTGTATCTCCTGTTTTTCCCATACTCTCCCCACAGGATTATGCGGTGTACAAAAAACGAATAACTTCACATTATTATCCACAATTTTCTGTTCAAAGTCTTCATAATCCATTACATATCTGTGTTCCTTACGAACCAGTGGACTTTCCACTAGTTTTCTATTATTATTAACTATCGCATCACGGAATGGATAATATACTGGCGGCATAATAATAACCCCATCCTCTTCTTTAGTCAAAACATGTAACAGCCAGTTAATTCCCGGAACAACCCCCGGTGCAAAACGAATCCACTCTCTTTTCACCTGATAATGATGATAAGTCTCTTCCCATCTGATAAAAGCCTCTTTATATCCTTTTGGTGGTTGATAATAACCATATATCCCGTAGTCTACATATTCTTTTAAGGCTTCTTTTACACAATCTGGTGCTTCAAAATCCATATCCGCCACCCAGAGCGGAATCAGATCATCTTGTCCAAACTTCTTCTTTAGTCCGTCCCACTTCACGGCATCAGTATTTTTCCTTTTTTTATATACTACACTACTCATTTCTCTGACCTCTCATTTTATCATTTTCCTAAAACTTCTATACAACAATTCTACTTTATCGATATTACTTATACAAGTTTTCATTTTATAAACATATAACTATATTCTCTTTTTCGCCCAAATTGTGATGGATTCTTAACATATTTTCCAACAAAATTTTCTTTAGTTTTTTGATTTTTCTGTACATTTGTCATAAAATCTTGATTTTTCATAAAATTTCTATTTACAAAATTTTCCGGTTGTGTATAATAAGACACATCAAAAACAAAGGCGTTTTCCTTTCGGGGAAGGCGCCATTTTTGTTATGATGTATCCGAATGAATCTGTCATCGCAGGCGTTCAATTTCAGGCATTCATTGTAAGGTGACAGATTCAAAAAGGAATACGGAGTGAGATTAAGGAGGTAGGCTCTATGAAAAAATTGGAAATAATTATTCAGCCTGAAAAGCTGGAAGACCTGAAGACCATACTTGATGAAAGTAATGTAAACGGTCTGATGATCAGCAACGTAATGGGTTACGGTAATCAAAAAGGACACAAAAAAGTATACCGTGGTGCAGAATATAATGTAAACCTTCTGCCAAAGGTAAAAGTAGAGACCGTCATCGAACCAGATATTGCAGAGACATTAATTGAAAAGATTACATCTGAGATTCGTACCGGAACTTATGGTGATGGAAAGATATTTGTATATGAAGTGGAAGATGCAGTTCGTATCCGTACCGGTGAGCGTGGATCTGATGCTTTGTAAACTACATACAACCCAATACAACGTGAACATACACTGCTATCGAAGGAGATAATCGCGATATAAGAAAACGCTATTATCTCCTTTTTCATTCACACAGAAGCTTAGGAGGTAATTTTATGGATTTAGCAACTTTAATAGAAAACGGCATGGATGTGGCGGAAGCATCTGGCCTGCTCATGAACATTATGTGGACCATGATCGGTGCAATTCTCGTATACTTTATGCAGGCTGGTTTTGCAATGTGTGAGGCCGGTTTTACCAGGGCCAAAAACACAGGTAACATTTTAATGAAAAATATGATGGACTTCGTTCTTGGAAGTCTACTCTTCTTCGTCTTCGGATTTGCTCTGATGCACGGAACTGACTGGAACGGAATCGTTGGAATCAAAGGATTCTTTAATCCTACCACATTGGCAGATGCAGATGGAATGTTTAACGGACTTCCAATCGGAGTCTTCATCATCTTCCACACTGTATTCTGCGCAACAGCTGCAACCATCGTATCCGGTTCCATGGCTGAACGAACAAAATTCGCAGCTTACCTGGCATACAGTGCAGCCATCAGTATCTTCATCTATCCAGTATCCGGTCACTGGATCTGGGGTGGCGGTTTCTTATCAGAGTTAGGCTTTCATGATTTCGCCGGATCTACGGCAGTTCATATGGTCGGCGGTATCTGTGCTTTCGTTGGTGCCATGATCCTTGGACCTCGTATTGGAAAATACGGCAAAGATGGCAAAGCAAAAGCTATCCCGGGACACAACCTTCCAATTGCAGCACTTGGTGTATTCATCCTGTGGTTCTGCTGGTTCGGATTCAACTGTGGTTCCACAACCGCTGCAACAACAAGCCTTGGACATATCGCTATGACAACCAACCTTGCAGCCGCTGCAGCAACCTTACTCGCTATGATCGTAACCTGGATTCGCTATGGCAAGCCTGATGTATCTATGACATTCAACGGTTCTCTTGCCGGTCTCGTTGCAATCACTGCAGGATGTGACGTAGTAAGTGAATGGGAAGCAATCATCATTGGTATCATCGCTGGTATCGTAGTCGTATTCTCCGTAGAGATTATCGACCAGAAAGTAAAAGTCGATGACCCAGTTGGTGCCATCAGCGTTCACGGTGTCTGCGGCGCTCTTGGAACAATCCTTACCGGAGTATTTGGAGACGGATGTGATCTTGTAACACAGCTGATTGGTGTCGGCGCGACAGCATTGTATGTACTCGTAATGGCATTCATTGTATTCAAGTTAATCGACAAGACAATCGGGCTTCGAGTTTCCCGCGAAGAGGAGATTGATGGTCTGGATGTACACGAACATGGCTCTTCTGCTTACGCAGACTTCAATTTTAGAATATAGTATGAAACGGGGACGGGGGTTTTTTCAAAAACCCCCGTCCCCGTCGTCAATTTTCACAATTTCTCGATCGTAGGTCAGGATTCCATTTACTTCTTCTTCCACATCAGACAGCTGGGTGTAGATGGTTGCGGACAGCCCCCGTGGGATGTTGGGAAGTATTTCTTTCTTTATCAGTTCTCGATAACCTCTGTTCAATTCTTTCTTTGACGTATACACACGATATCCATAGACACTTTTGTACATACTATGTTCTGGAATCCGCCAGGAGAATCCTCCGAATTCCGTCAATGCCGTCGCTCTGGTCTCCGAGTGTACTTTCAATGGGAAGAAATAATCGTGGATACTGTGAATATCACCACCTCCCTGATCGAACCATCCGCTGGCCTGATCGATCAGCCTTGTATGATCCATCTCTCTTGCAATATTCGTCACAACATTGGCATGAAACTGCCCCCATCCTTCGTTGAAGATGACCCAGGTTACAATGGATGGATGGCTATACAGATGCTCGATGGTTTTTCGCATCTCTTCTACAAACTGACGCCGTCCACGTTCATTTCTCCTTCCCAGCAGCCACAGGTAAGAATCCTTCATTTTTATATGGAAGAATTCCATTGCGGTCGCCAGGTACGTCACATGCCAGGCCTTGTATGGATTTCCTCCATTGACCATATCCTGCCACACCAGCATTCCCAGGCGGTCACAGTGATAGTACCACCGCTGCGGTTCAATCTTCAGATGCTTTCTTAGCATATTGAATCCCAGATCTTTCATTGTCTGAATATCGTAGATCATCGCCTCATCACAAGGTGGTGTATACAGCCCCTCCGGCCAATATCCCTGATCCAATACCCCTTTTTGAAAATACGGCTGATTATTCAAAAATATTCTTGGAATTCCTTCTGGATCTCTTTCCACACTAATCTTTCGCATGGCAGCGTAACTTCGCACATGATCCGATCCCATCTGCACTTCTATATTATATAGAAATGGATCTTCCGGGCTCCAGGGATGTGCCTCCGACAGAGGAATCATAATATCTTCTCCCACCCCTCCAGTCACCTGAAGTGGCTGCATTTCTTCAGACGATACGGTGATCGTCACCTCTTCTGCCAATTCCTTTTGAGAAGCAGTCACCTTGACCTGCAAGGTATTCTGATCATAAAGAGGTGTGACGATAATGTCCGTAATATATTGTTGCGGCACTTCTTCCATCCATACTGTCTGCCAGATTCCACTCTGCGCTGTATAAAACATACCTCCGCGCTTCAGCTTTTGTTTGCCCCTACTATAGTAAGAAGCATCACTGTAATCTTGCACCATCACCAGCAACTCATTGGCTGTATCCGACAAAACCTCCGTTACATCTACGGTAAAAGGCAGATATCCTCCCAGATGTCTCTTCAGAAGCTTTCCATTCACGTACACGACCGAATACTGGTCTACCGCACCAAATTGCAACAGCCATCGTTTTCCTGCTTTCGGCTTCACTTGCCCGGGCAGTGTCCGGTGATACCAGAGGTATTCTGTCGGCTGCAATTGGCGGTCCACTCCCGAAAGATCTGCTTCTGGTGAAAAAGGCACCAGAATCGTGCCATCATATACCTCTGGTTTGGTTCCTTCTCTGGTAATGGCATAGTCCCAACGCCCGTTCAGATTCACATAACTGTCCCGTTCCATCCGTGGTCTTGGATATTCCTCTAACACATGATTCTCATCTACTCGGTCCGCCCATCTTGTCCGAAGTCTTTTCATCACATCCACTCCTTACAATTCTAATAGATAAAGCTGCTTATCAATCTCTGGATCCGTGGTACAGACTGCGATCCCTGCATCCACATTGACCCTTTGATACTCCTGATAATAATATCTCTCCGGGAATTCTTCCGGCTGATCTTTTAGATAGGGGCTGTCATTCTCATCCCATCCAATCTCGAATGAACGTGTGTCCAGCGCCATGCCCCGACGAGTTGCCTTCAGAAAGCTCTCCTTCAACACCCAATACCTGAAGAATCGTCGTGTCCGCTCCTGCTCTTCGGTCTGCATCAGGTGCTCATATTCCACCTGGCAGAAGAACCTCCTTGCCACTGCTTCCCGCAACTCCTTGACCACTTCCAGGTCACACCCTACTTTGGCTCCTTGCGCATCACTGAACGCACACAGCACATAATTCCCTGAATGAGAGAGATTATAGACAACCTCATCGGGTAAACCATACCGTTCTTTTACCCGCATCCATAGACTCCACGCTCCTACACTCTGCACCCGGTCAATCAGATGATGGTTCCTGTCAGCCTTCTTCTTACGCCATTCGGGCAGTTTTAGATAATATGCCTGATATGTTTCTTCTATTAATAATGGGGTGATATCTGCCATCCAGACTCTTACCATAATTGCCTCCTGCACTTTTGACGATCTTATAGGAATTCTATTTCTACTATTATATATGTAGTGTACCACAGATTATAAAATATTTTCCAAAAAAGTGTTGACATTCAAATATTCATGCGTTAGTATAACATTAGTTTTCGCGCTTTAAACAGCTAAAGTTTTACAGCGTTAATATTTAGACAATCTGACAAGTATTGAAATATATGGAGGAGTACTATGATTATTGTATTAAAACCACGCGCGACAAAGGATGACCTGTCCCGTGTCGAGCAATTGATCAAGAAGAAGGGTCTGGACACCCATGTTGTGGAAGGTGCTGAGATGACCATCATCGGATGTATCGGAGACACAACGCAGGTTGACCCAAAACTCTTCGAAGTAGACAAGGCTGTCGATAAGGTTATGCACGTTCAGGAGCCTTACAAACTGGCGAACCGTGCATTCCATCCAGAAGACTCCATCGTAAATGTATCTGGTGTTAAGGTCGGTGGCGGTCATCTGGCATTGATTGCTGGTCCTTGTTCTGTCGAATCTGTTGACCAGGTTCTGGAGATTGCAAAAGCCGCCAAAGCTTCCGGTGCTAATTTATTAAGAGGCGGCGCTTTCAAACCGAGAACCAGCCCTTATTCTTTCCAGGGCCTTGGACTGGAAGGTCTGGACATCTTATGTGAAGCCAAAGCCGCAACTGGTCTTCCAATCGTAACAGAGCTGATGTCTCCACAGTATCTGGATGTTTTCAACGAAAAAGTAGATCTGATCCAGATTGGTGCCCGCAACATGCAGAACTTCGATCTCTTAAAGCAGTTAGGACAGCTTGACCGTCCGATCCTCTTAAAGAGAGGTCTCAACGCGACCTATGAAGAATGGATCATGTCCGCAGAATATATCATGGCTGCCGGTAATGAAAATGTCATCCTCTGCGAACGCGGAATCCGTACTTTTGAAACTTACACCAGAAATACTCTGGATCTCCAGAGCATTCCAGTGCTCCGCAGACTGACACATCTTCCAGTCGTCGTAGACCCAAGCCACGCCGGTGGTAAATGGTGGCTTGTAGAACCAATGTCAAAGGCTGCAATCGCTGCAGGCGCAGACGGACTCATGGTAGAAGTCCACAATGATCCGGAATGTGCGCTGTGTGATGGTGCGCAATCATTAAAACCAGCAAAATACGATACCCTTATCAAAGAAGTTTCCCAGATTGCCAAAGTGATCGGGAAGCAGATGTCATAATCAGGAGTAACCTATGAAGTTAACTGTGAATCTGGGAGCAAACAGCTATCCCATCTATATTGAAAATAACATCCTGTCCCAGGCCGCTTCTTATATCGATGACGTGTTCTCTGGCAAACGAATCATGATCATCTCAGATGATCAGGTATTTCCTCTCTATGGAGAAAAACTCATTGCCGGACTATCAGACAGTTACGAATGCCACCATGTTGTACTTCCTCACGGAGAATCCACAAAAGATTTCCAGACACTCCCCGGCGTCTACAGTGCTATGCTTAACGCCAAGATCTCCCGGAGTGACCTGGTCATCGCACTTGGCGGCGGCGTCATAGGTGATCTGGCCGGTTTCGCCGCATCCAGTTACCTGCGCGGTGTCAAGTTGGTACAGATTCCAACATCACTTCTCGCACAGGTAGATTCTTCCGTCGGCGGCAAGGTCGCTGTCGACCTGCCACAAGGAAAGAATCTGGTTGGTGCATTCTATCAACCAGCACTGGTACTCATCGATCCGTTGGTACTGAACACATTGGAGGAACGATTTATCAGCGATGGTATGGGAGAGGTTATCAAATACGGCTGTATCAAAGATGCACAATTATTACACACCTTGGAATCGCACAGTTCTTTTGATGATCTGAAAGAAGAACTGCCTGCCATCATTCAACGATGCGTAGATATCAAACGCGTGGTTGTAGAACACGATCAATTCGACACTGGCGAACGTATGCTCCTGAACTTCGGACATACGCTCGGACATACCATCGAACAACATTTTAACTATGGAAGAGAAAGCCATGGAGAGGCCGTGTCCATCGGCATGTACCAGCTCACGCTGCTGGCCGAAGCCCAGGGTCTGACCGCCTCCGGAACCGCTGACCGCATACGAAAAGTATTGGATATATATGGTCTGCCTCATGCGTGCAATCTGCCGCTTCGAGATCTGACCGCAGCAATTGCTCTTGACAAGAAGAATCTGAACAACAAGTTAAATATTATCCTGTTGCATGATATCGGCTCCAGTTATATACACCCTGCAACCATTGAATTTTTTAACCAATATGATCAAAACATATAATATGGAGGAATCATCATGAAATTAGAAGGAAAAATCGCCATCATAACCGGCGCCGGAAAGGGAATCGGACGTGAAGCTGCATTGGCTGTCGCTGCTGAAGGTGCCACTGTCGTTGCTGTCGCAAGAACACAGGCAGACCTGGATGAAACAGTAAGGCTGATTGAAGACAACGGTGGAAAGGCAATCTCTTTGTCCCACGACCTTACTGTAGAAGCTGAAGTCCAGGCCATGGTAGATACTGTAGTAGAAAAATACGGAAGGATCGACATTCTGGTCAATAATGCCGGCGGATATCCAAAGGAAATCTATAAGAACATTGAGCATCAGGCAATCAAACTCTGGGAGTGGTCCGAAGAACAATGGGATCAGATCATCAAGACCAACATCAAGATTCCATTCTTCTGCTTCAAGCATGTTCTGCCAGTAATGATAAAGCAGGGCAGCGGACGAGTTGTCAGCGTTTCTTCCAGAATGGGAAGAATTGCATCTCAGATGGGTGCTTATTCTGTCGCCAAAGGCGCCATCGTCACCATGACCAAGACAGCCGCTATCCAGACCAAAGAATACGGCATCCAAGTCAATGCAGTAGCACCGGCAATCGTCGACACTCCGGGACAGCGCGTATATAATCACTCCGTCGGACAGGATGATGCGGTTATGGGAAGCGCCACAGATGTAGCCAACGCCATCGTCTACTTACTGACCGATGCACCTCTGGTCATGACCGGACAATGTATCGATCTATATACAACAGTATAAGAACAGTATAAAATGCAAAAATCGTTGCCTTCGAAGCGACGATTTTTTATGTCAGATATACATAGTTACATATAAGCAATAAAATAGGACTGCATGTTTGGGAGGAGTGCAGCCCTGAGGAAAAAGTTATGAAAAAGAATTTAAGTGTTGTTCCTTAGAACAATTATAGTATACCCAGAATCTGTGATAAAAATGTGATGAAAATGCAAACTAATTGTTAACATTTTGAAACACAAATATGAAACAACCGCTAAATATGTGCAAAAAGGTACAGGGCATTTTACAAAAGGGGACGTAGTATTTTGCAAAAATACTACGTCCCCTTTTTACCTTTTTATAAATCTTCACATGCTTTCCGCTCTATATCCAGACCTATTTTGTATCTTTCCATAAATACTTCGTATCCTGCCACTCCTTCTGGATCTGGATCAATCCTTGAACCGGCATCTGCCCCAAACACTTTTTGATTCAGGTAATCTCCTAACGACTCTCCTTCTTCTTTTTGTACCATGTATGCCGCAAGGATTGCCATTCCCCAGGGGCCGCCTTCTCCTGCGGTCTCCATGACTACAACCGGTGTATTGATGGCATCTGCCAGGACTTTCTGTCCTACGCCTTTGGTCTTGAACAGTCCGCCGTGTCCCAAGACGGTATCAATCTCTACGCCTTCTTCTTTGGTGAGGATATCCATTCCGACTTTAATGACGCCCAGCGCTGTATACAGATGGGACCGCATAAAGTTCGCAAGGGTAAACTTGCTCTCCGGGGTTCTTACTACCATCGGTCTTCCTTTTTCAACCGCTGTAATTGGCTCTCCTGCATAATTTCCGTAAGAAAGGATTCCTCCACAGTCAACATCGCCTTCCAGTGCCTTGTTGTAGAGAGTGCCATACATCTTATCCATGTCTACATCTGCGCCGATGCTGTCCGCAAATTCTTTGAAGAGGCCTACCCATGCGTTCAGGTCAGTTGTTCCGTTATTGGAATGTACCATTGCAACAAGGCTTCCGTCTGGTGTCGTAACCATGTCAATCTCTGTATGCAGGTTTTTCAATGGCTTCTCCAGTACTACCATAGAGAAGAAGGATGTTCCTGCGGAAATGTTGCTGGTGCGCTTGGCAACGCTGTTGGTCGCTACCATTCCGGTTCCTGCATCTCCTTCCGGTGCACACAACGGAATTCCAGCTTCCAGATTGCCAGATTCATCCAGAAGTCTTGCTCCCTCTTCCGTCAAGACTCCGGCTGCCTCTCCTGCCACCAGCACTTTTGGCAGAATCTCTCGAATCTTCCACGGATAATTCTTATCTGCCACGAGCTGATCGAACTTCTGAATCATCTCTTCGTCATAATCTCTGGTTGCCATATCAATCGGAAACATACCGGAAGCATCGCCAACTCCCATCACTTTCTCTCCCGTCATCTTCCAGTGAATGTATCCTGCAAGTGTCGTCATATAGGTAATATCCTTTACATGATCTGCATCATCCAGGATTGCCTGATACAGATGTGCGATACTCCATCTCAGAGGAATATTATACTGAAACAGATCAATCAGAACCTCAGCCGCTGCACCTGTATTACTATTTCTCCAGGTTGCAAATGGCGCCAGAAGATTTCCTTCCTTATCAAATGCCATATATCCGTGCATCATCGCGCTGAAGCCGATTGCTCCAAGCTTTTTAATCACAACTCCATATTCTTTCTGCACATTCTCTGCCAGATCTCTGTAGCTATCTCTCAAACCTGTCCAGATATCATCGAGCGTATACGTCCAGATACCATTTTCGAAACGATTTTCCCAACTGTGACTTCCAGATGCGATTGGATTGTGATTCTCATCGATCAATACGGACTTAATCCTCGTAGAGCCAAATTCAATTCCAAGAAATGCTCTTCCGCTCTCGATCAATTGCTTTACATCACTCATGTTCATTAGCCTCCTCTTATTTTTTATTTCCCCGGCTGCCCGTAATAAGCATTCGCGCCGTGTTTTCTATAATAGTGCTTATCCTGCAGTTCCTGCGGCGCAGGCTGATTCTGTGGATTGATCATCTCACAGCGTGCTGCCATCTTCGCCACTTCTTCCAGAACCACTGCATTATGTACTGCCTCATGGGCATCCTTTCCCCAGGTAAATGGTCCATGATTCTTACACAATACCGCCGGTGTCGCAGCGTAATCCAGTCCATTTTTCTCAAATTCATCTGCAATCAGGATTCCCGTATTCTTCTCGTATGCTTCTTCAATCTCCTCTTTTGTCAGATTTCTCACACAAGGAATCTCCCCATAGAGATAATCCGCATGGGTCGTCCCATAACATGGAATTCCTCTTCCGGCCTGCGCCCAGCTCGTTGCCCATGAAGAATGCGTATGTACGATTCCTCCTACGTTCGGGAAGCGATTGTAAAGAACAACATGGGTATCAGTATCGGAAGACGGATTATATCTTCCTTCTACTTTATTACCGTCCAGATCCACAACCACCATATCTTCCGGTGTCAGCTTCTCATATTCTACTCCACTCGGCTTAATGACGAACAAGCCACTCTCTCGGTCAATACCACTTACATTTCCCCAGGTAAATGTTACCAGATCGTATTTGGGGAGAAGCATATTCGCTTCATATACTTCTTGTTTTAATTTTTCAAGCATCTTTTCCTACCTCTTCTTATTATTTACGAAATACTACACTGTTCCACAAAAGTTCATTCTTAAACTGACGGATGGTCGTATCTTTGTCAATGTAGACTGCTTCAATTCCCATATATGCAGCCCAGTCGCCCATCTGCTCTGCAGTCAGATCATAAGAAAACGCTGTATGGTGTGCACCACCTGCCAGAATCCACGCTTCGGCACCCGTCTGAAGGTTCGGTTCCGGTGTCCAGAATGCCGTTGACACCGGAAGCTTTGGCATTGGTTTCTCAGTCTTCTTGCAATTGACATTATTGATGATCAGGCGGAATCTGTCGCCAAGGTCAATCAAGGATGTTGCAACTGCCGGCCCTTCTTTTCCAGCTACCAGATTATAGGTGTAATCTTCCATAAATGAAGTTCCCTTCGCATCCTTCATTCCTTCTGTCATAATCTTCATGACACGCACCATGGCAGCGGTCTTCCAGTCACCTTCTGCTCCAAAGCCGTATCCTTTTTCCATCAGTCTCTGGATGGCAAGTCCCGGAAGCTGTTTCAATCCACCAAGATCTCCGAAATGAGTTACGATTGCCTGATAGTTCTTTTCCTCCAGGAATCTCTCAAATCCAATCTCGATTCCGGCCTGAACAGCTACATGGTCACGGAATTCTTTCGCATCTCTGCCTTCCAGAAGAATCTCATATTTATCATAATATTCTTCCACAAGTGTGTCAATGTCTGCCTGAGATACTGCATTGACAGCTTCCACAATCTCATTGACCGGATAAGCATCCACTTCCCAGCCAAATCTGATCTGCGCTTCTACTTTGTCGCCTTCTGTTACTGCAACATTTCTCATATTGTCTGCGATACGCATGACACGGATATGTCTCCTCTCCTTTTCTTCGTTTTCTGATTGATGTAATCGATACGTGCTATGTCATTTTCTGGTTTTATTATAAGAAAATGCGGAAGTTTTCCGCAATTTCATAACTCTGTCGATTTCTCCCCAAAGTTACCTATTCCGACCTGTAATTCATTTTCCTTCGCTCCTATCTGTGCTATAATTGACATATACTATCAGGCCACACCCTGATTTTTAGCTCTGCCATTTTCTATATCACAGACAGGAGGATATCACTTTGATGCTTTCCGATTTATGCCAGCAGGTTACTTCTTCCGACCAGGGTCTTCTTCCTGCAGACCATAAACTTGGTCCCAGACTCGTCTGTCCAGAATATTCCAAGTCCGTCCAGGAAGTAAAGACTTACCCATTACTAAAGCAGGACCGAATCTTCGCCCTGTGCTGGAACATTGATTCTGCACAGAATCTTTACGCCACAATGCAGCCTGCTCCTTCACCCTTTTGTTATCAGCTTCCTTTTTCTTCCGGCGAGAAGACACAACTTCACACCCACGATTACATCGAATTGACCTACGTAGTAGAAGGAGAATTTCGCCAGCGAATTCTTGGTAAAGATATCATTTTCGCAAAAGGCGATCTATGCCTGATCGACAAGAACTGTCTGCACCAGGATTATCTGCTGGATCAGCCCGCCATCATTCTGTTTCTCGGGATTGCTAACGATATGTTTGCAGAAATCATGGATGAAAATGTAACTACTCAGAAAATTATATCTTTTCTTCAATCTGCACTGCTGAAGCAAAAAGATGTACAACAATATCTGCATTTCCGTCCGGGCGCTGATGCCATCGAAGCATTAGAAGACTGCCTGTACCTGCTGCTAAAAGAACTATGCAGCAACACCATCGGCTCCCGCTACATCTGCAAAGGCCTGTTGCTTCGCATCTTCCGCCTGCTCAGCACCACATACGAATTCTCCTTATCCAGAGAACAGCGCAAGACCATGAACTGGATCATCTTCGAAGAGGTCTCCGAATACATCCAGCAGCATTCTGCCGGCATTACAATTCAACAGTTAGTCGACAACTTCCACTATCAGGAAGATTATTTCAATCGCCTGATCAAAGCCAAGACCGGCATGACCTATTCCGCCTACGTGCAGAAAATCCGCCTGGAAAAGACAGAACACCTACTGACCACCTCCCCAAAAAGCGTGGAAGAAATTGCCGATATTGTCGGGTATCATAATAAGGGATATTTCTATAAGATCTTTCAGAAACGATACGGGATGACCCCATCACAATATAGAAAAAAAAGATAATCGCTCAATTGGGTACAGGGCAAAATGCAAAAGGGGACGTAGTATTTTTGCAAAATACTACGTCCCTTTTTTATCCATTTTGATAATTCTCTGATTACTACTGCCTCTAAACTGTAGTGTGATATCTTTCAGTTCTTCTACGAACGGCCCATCTACCAGCACATCCAGATAGGACAGCATCTCGTCTGTCACATCGGTATATGCCCGTCCGCCGGGCACCAAGTCTTTATCGTAGACGTATCCGGTGTAACTCCAGATGCTTTTCTCTGGATAGGTTTCCCTTACTTTCCGAAGTAGTGTTACAAGTTCCACCTGATTCTCCGGCTCGAAGGGCTCTCCGCCCAAGAGGGTCAGTCCTGCGATATAGCCTGGCTTTAATGCTTCCAGAATCTCAGCCTCTGTCTCGGCTGTGTATGGCCTTCCATACTCGAAATCCCATGCTTCGTAATTAAAGCATCCTTTACAATGGTGCCGGCATCCTGATACAAACAATGACACCCGCACCCCTGGGCCGTCTGCAATATCATATTTCTTAATATTTGCATAATTCATAACATCAGATTCCTTTTACAAGTGAAGTACTCGGTCTTGGATTTCCTGGGTTCTTCCCTGATTCCAGAACTGGGTTCCGATATAACCGCAGGTTCTTCTTGCCACGGACATCTTATCCTGATCCTGATTACCGCAGTTCGGGCATTCCCAGATCAGCTTGCCACATTCATCTTCTTTGATCAGAATCTCTCCGTCATAACCACATACTTCACAGTAATCACTCTTGGTATTCAGCTCTGCATACATGATATGATCATAGATAAACTGCATTACGGACAGCACTGCCGGAATGTTCTGCTGCATATCCGGTACTTCGATATAGCTGATTGCTCCGCCCGGAGACAATTTCTGGAAATCAGCTTCAAACTCCAGCTTGTCAAACGCGTTAATCTCTTCGGATACATGAACATGATAGCTATTTGTAATATAGTTCTTATCTGTAACACCTTTGATGATTCCAAATCTCTTCTGAAGACATTTTGCAAACTTATAAGTGGTGGATTCCATCGGCGTTCCGTATACAGAATAGCTGATATTCTCTGCTGCTTTCCACTCTGCACACTTATCATTCAGTCTCTGCATAACCTTCAGGGCAAATACTCTTCCTTCCGGATCTGTATGTGACTTGCCAAGCATACGCATACACATCTCATAGAGGCCTGCGTAGCCTAATGAAATCGTAGAATATCCATTATATAATAATTTATCAATGGTCTCGCCTTTCTTCAGACGTGCCAGTGCACCATGCTGCCACAGAATCGGGGCAACGTCTGATACGGTTCCCAGAAGTCTCTCATGTCTGCAGCGAAGTGCACGATGGCATAATTCCAGACGGTCATCCAGAATCTTCCAGAACCGATCCATATCTCCTTCAGAAGAACATGCCACATCCACCAGGTTAATCGTAACAACACCCTGATTGAAACGTCCGTAGAACTTATAAGAACCATCCGGATTCTTCTGACTCTCTTCGACCGTCAGGAAAGAACGGCAACCCATACATGTGTATACATTTCCCTTTTTCAACTGCTTCATAATCTTAGCGGAAATATAATCCGGCACCATACGTTTTGCCGTACACTGCGCAGATAACTCTGTCAGATACCAGTATTTGGAATCTTCCGTAATATTATCCTCATCCAGCACGTAGATCAGCTTTGGAAATGCCGGTGTGATCCATACGCCTTTTTCATTCTTCACGCCCTGCATTCTCTGCTTCAGCACTTCTTCAATGATCATTGCCAGGTCGTCTCTGGTCTGTCCTTCTTCCACCTCATCCAGATACATGAACATCGTAACAAATGGCGCCTGACCATTACAGGTCATCAACGTGATCAACTGATACTGAATCGTCTGGATTCCACTCTTTACCTCGTCTCTTAATCTGCGCTCAGTTACTTTATCGATGATCTGTTCATCCATACTCTCGCCGCATTCTTCCCGCTCTGCAATGACATTCTTACGGATCTTCTTTCTGCTGACATCTACGAACGGTGCCAGATGTGCCAGTGAAAATGACTGTCCGCCGTACTGATTACTTGCGACCTGTGCCACGATCTGCGTCGTTACATTACAAGCCGTAAAGAAGCTGTGCGGCTTCTCGATCATCGTCTCACTGATGACTGTACCATTCTGCAGCATATCCTCCAGATTGATCAGATCACAGTTGTGTTCCTTCTGCGCAAAATAATCAGAATCATGGAAATGAATGATTCCAGCTTCGTGGGCATTTACAATCTCTTCCGGCAAAAGTATACGCTTTGACAAATCCTTGCTGACTTCTCCGGCCATGTAATCACGCTGCGTAGAATTGATCACCGGATTCTTGTTCGAATTCTCCTGATTCACTTCCTCATTAATATTCTCGATCAAAGACAGAATTCCATTATCCGTCGTGTTAGACTTACGAGTCAACTCTCGCTTAAAACGATAGCGGACATACTTCTGCGCCACCTCATAGCCACGCATCTCCATAATGCCGCGCTCTACCATATCCTGAATATCTTCTACATGAACCGCATGCGTAGACTCCTGTACCTGATCCGCAACATTGTCCGCAATGGCCATAATCTGATATTCATTCATCTGATGGATCCTGTCCACCTCATTGTTCGCTGCTTTGATCGCATTGATAATCTTCGTCAGGTCAAAATATACCTCTTCCCCATTTCGCTTAATTACATTCGTTTTTACGTCTATTCTCATACTCGTCCTCACTTTTGTACCAAATATTGTTTCTATCATTTTCCCATGCACTATATCTAGTGCATTTACTATCATACACTAAAATTACTATAAAGGGAAGAAGAAATTATAAAATATTTTATTTTTTTATGAAAGGCAGCATAAAACAACCGCTGCCTGTAACAGGCAGCGGCCGCTATACTTCTTCTTTTTCCAATTTTAAAATGTCATTTACATCGCATTCGAGGCAATCGCAGATTTTTGCAATTGTGTTCAAATCGACACGGACAACCTTGTTCTTACAGTAGTTGTTCAACTGTGTCCGCTGCAGCCTGCAGATATAACAAAGTTGTGTTTTGCTGACACCTTTTTCTGCCAGAACTCTTTCCAAATCAATCACTATCTTACTCATACTCAACACCATGCCATTTCTTTGTGTTAAGTATACCCATATTTCCATTGAAAAAATAGATATATTAATTTACACTGTAATAAGATACAGTGCCTGTTATTATCCACAAGGGAGTGAAGATATTGAAACGAAAGATACGGCTTACGGCCATTGTATTTATGCTTATTCTGCTGTTTTTCGTCTGGTTTGAAAACCAGCCTTACAAAGTCATGCATTCTACCATTTTTACTTCTTCCAATCTTACGGAAACGCATCTGACAATTGTCATCAACCGTCTTTTTCCAATCAAAGAGGAGGTATTGGCCAGAGAAATTGTGGATGACTGCCAGATGCGAAATGGAAAATATCTGAATTCATATTATGAACTGGAGCTGTACCGCACCAGTCTGCACTATTATCTCGGGATTCCTTACGACACCGTTCTCTGCAATGGTTCGGGTCAGATCGTTACCGAGATTGATTTTTAGTGCTCATCTTCTTTATTCTCATTAACAAAATTCTCTGAAGAAATTACATTCTTCATCATTGCAAAGTGCGGCATCCCGGGTCTTTATATTTGCCGACTCTGGTGGACCTGCTGGTTCTGGTGGGTACAGAAATATAAAGCATATCTTCTGGCGGAAGATGAACTGGTCGCAGTCTTACCGATGAATCATCCTTTGGCATATCAATTTCTATAAGAGTAAAAAAGTGTATGGACTAGTCATCCAGTCCATACACTTTTTTTGCATTTATTTCAGTCTGTTTTATGACCTCCTCACCGGTCATCCCCTTCAATCTTGCAATCTCTTCTGCAACATATTTGATATAAGAAGAATTATTACGCTTGCCACGGTTTGGTTCCGGTGCAAGATACGGGCAATCGGTCTCCAATACGATAGATTCCAGAGGAACCGCTTCTACTACTTGCTTTAACTTCTTGCCATTTTTGAAAGTGACAACTCCTCCGACCCCTATATAAAATCCTAACTTCACATATTCCAACGCCATCTCTTTTGACCCAGAATAACAATGAATGATTCCTTCCTGCCCCTTCGCATGTTCCTTCATGATCACGAACGTATCCTCAGCCGCATCCCGACTGTGAATATTCACCGGTAGATTCAGCTCTCTCGCAAGCTTCAGCTGCCGGACAAACCACTCTTTCTGCACTTCACGCGGCTCTACATCCCAGTAATAATCCAGCCCAATCTCACCAACTGCGACCACCTTCTCATCTTGGCACCAGCCTTTCAGCACGGCAAATGTCTCCTCATTTAGATCGCCCACATGATCCGGGTGCACCCCGACCGCCGCATAGACAAACGGATACCGCTTCGCAAGCTCCATCGCCCTCTCGCAGCCTCGCAAAGACGCTCCCACATTCACAATCGTGCCAACACCAAGCGACGCCATAGAACCAAGAAGCTCCTCCCGGTCGTCATCAAACTGCTCATCATCATAATGCGCATGCGAATCAAAGATCATTGGGGACGGGGGTTTTTGAGTTTTCCTCCGTCCCAGATTAAAATCTCCCTGTCCCTTTTTCAATTTACCCTGTCCCCTTTTCAAATTACAACAATTTTGCACGTAACTCTTCTGGTGTCTTCATCGACAGCATTGCCGGTGCAATATCGAACACGGTTCTTGCACCGCTTTCACCTTTCTGTGACAGTCTGTAAGCTGCTCTTGCATAGGCAATTAAGACGCTTGCGGTAAATTCTGGATTGGAGTCCAGTTTCAGAGAATACTCGATAACGTGTTTATTGCCTGCATTGCCAGTCTCACCGCTTCGGATAACGAATCCGCCGTGCGGCATCTTGCTGTGATTTTCCTTCAATTCTTCTTCAGTGATAAATGTTACCGTGGTATCATATTCATCGAAATAATTTGGCATGGTCTTGATAGCTTCTTCGATTGCCTGAAGATCAGCGCCTTCTTCCGGTACCACATAGCATTCGCGGAGATGCTTTTCTCTTGTAGTAAGCTCCGGCTCACTTCCGCTTCTGACACGGTCAACTGCCTCTTCAATCGGAACTGTGTACTGGATGCCATTTTTCACTCCCGGCACACGGCGAATCGCATCAGAATGTCCCTGGCTGACACCTTTGCCCCAGAATGTATACGTACTTCCCTGCACCAGAATGGACTCTGCATACAGACGATTCAGCGAGAACATACCCGGATCCCATCCCACGGAAATGATTCCGATCTTGCCGCCAGCCTTTGCCTCGCGATCCATATTGGCAAAATATTCCGGAATCTTTGCGTGCGTGTCAAAACTATCAATGGTGTTAAAATTCTTCACAATCTCAGGACCCATAACCGGAAGATCCGTTGCAGAACCTCCACAAAGGACCATCACATCAATCTCATCCTTCATCGACAGCATGTCATCGAAACGCTTTACAGCCACACCTTCTGTGTGAATCTGCACACTCGCCGGATCTCTTCGTGTAAATACCACTTTCAGCTCCATATCCTCATTGCGCGCAATCGCAAGCTCCACACCTCTGCCGATGTTACCATAACCTACAATACCAATTCTAATTTTCTCCATAATTCCTTCAAACCTCTCTCTTTCTTTCAAAAAGGTACACCCCGTTTTACAAAAAGGTACACCACATTTTTCATTTGGGGACGTAGACCTTTTAAAAAGGTCTACGTCCCCAAATTAACAAATTTCCGCCCCGGCGGGCATGTCTTTTTCTGGTGTCATCAATGCCAGATTGCCATCTGCGTCTTCTGCGCACAGGAGCATGCCTTCGGACAGCACGCCTGCTAATTTGGCTGGTTTTAAGTTTACAAGTACCATGACTTTTTTGCCGACCATTTCTTCTGGTTTGTAATGTGCCTTGATGCCGGATACGATCTGTTTTACCTGGCTCCCGATTTTCACCTGTGAGCACAGGAGTTTTCTGGACTTCGGAACTTCTTCACAGGCTATGATCTCTCCGACCTGGAACTGCATCTTCCCGAAGTCGTCGAAGGTGATCTCTGGTTTTGCTTCGATGTCGATGACTTCTTCTTCCTCTGCGGAAGCTTCTGGCTCTTCTTCTACCGGTGGGTGAAGTTCTTCTACTTTTTTCATGACTTCATTGATGTCCAGTCTTGCGAAGAGGATCTCCGGTTTTTCGGTTACTTTGCCGTCGCCAAGCTGTGCCAGGATCTTTTCGGATGTCTCTGGCATGAAGGATTCCAGAAGTCTTGCGCCTGCTTTGATGCTTTCAATCAGGTTGTAAAGCACGGTCTCCAGACGGTCTTTTTTCGCTTCGTCTTTTGCCAGCGCCCATGGCATGGTCTCGTCGATGTATTTGTTGCAGCGTTTGAACAATGTGAAGATCTCAGTAATGGCATCTGCCACGCGAAGATTCTCCATCTTGGCATCTACTGCCTTTGGTGTATTGTCTTTCACCGCTTTCAGATCAACATCTACCGCCTTTTCTTCTTCTGTCTCAGCAACACCTTTGTCGGTCACTACACCGCCGAAGTATTTATTGGTCATGGAAATGGTTCTGTTAACCAGGTTTCCTAATGTATTTGCAAGGTCAGAGTTCATACGCTCTACCATCAATTCCCAGGAGATAACGCCGTCATTTTCAAATGGCATCTCGTGAAGTACGAAGTAACGTACAGCATCTACTCCGAAGAAATCTACCAGTTCGTCAGCGTAAAGTACATTTCCTTTGGATTTGCTCATCTTTCCGTCTCCCTGAAGAAGCCATGGATGACCAAATACCTGTTTCGGAAGTGGCAGATCCAGTGCCATCAGGAAGATTGGCCAGTAAATAGTATGGAAGCGGATGATGTCTTTTCCAATCAGATGCAGGTCTGCCGGCCAGTTTTTCTTGAACTGCTCTGTGCTGTCGCCGTCGCAGTCGTATCCGATTCCGGTGATGTAGTTGGTCAGCGCATCCAGCCATACATAGACAACATGTTTTGGATCAAAATCTACCGGAATTCCCCACTTGAAGGAGGTTCTGGACACACACAGATCCTGAAGTCCCGGAAGCAGAAAATTGTTCATCATCTCATTTTTACGGGATACCGGCTGAATGAATTCCGGATGTGTATTAATATGCTCAATCAGGCGGTCTGCGTATTTGCTCATTCTGAAGAAATATGCTTCCTCCTTGGCTGGTTTTACTTCTCGTCCGCAGTCCGGACATTTGCCGTCTACTAACTGTGACTCTGTCCAGAAAGACTCGCAAGGAGTACAGTACAGACCTTCATAAGATCCTTTGTAAATGTCTCCCTGGTCATATAATTTTTTGAAAATCTTTTGAACCTGTTTCTCATGGTCTTCATCCGTTGTGCGGATAAATTTATCATAAGAAGTATTCATCAGATCCCAGATTCTCTTAATCTCTCCTGCCACATTATCAACGTATTCCTTCGGTGTGATGCCTGCCTCCTGCGCTTTCAGCTCAATCTTCTGGCCGTGCTCATCGGTACCGGTCTGGAAAAACACATCATATCCCTGGCTGCGTTTGTAACGTGCAATTGCATCTGCCAGCACGATCTCATAGGTATTTCCAATATGCGGTTTGCCGGACGTATAGGCAATCGCCGTTGTGATATAATATTTTGGTTTATCGCTCATAATTCCCTCTCCTTTTTCATTGTTCATAAATATGTCTGACGCACAAGACGGTTTTTTTCGCAGATGTTCTCTCTTCTACTTTATGGCCACCACAAAATGCCCCACAAAATACCCCATCAGATCATCCTACAGATTATTTTATGAATCATATAGAATAAAAAACGCCTTCTCTGACTCCTCCAGATCTTATATCCGGAAGATTCAGAGAAGACGAGAAATCCCGTGTTACCACTTCTGTTTACCTCCTGCCTCACGACAGAAAGCCTTATTGGGTGTCGAAAACATCCTGCCGCTGTAAAGGGCGGTTCCCTTCATGAACTTACGATGTTGTGCGCCTCGCACTTCTTACTTCGCTCATCCACGCCGCTCCAAAGCCATCTTCTGCCATATTCCATCCATCCCTCTCAGCCTTCGGATCTCTATCCCCGGGAATTCTCTGTAGAACTTCCTATTGCATACTCTCTTCATCACTGCGTTTACATATTTATCCGTAATAAAAATCGTAGCATAACGAAGGCTTTGATGTCAAGATATGCCAGAGAATAAAAGCCCATTTTTCCACATTTTCATAAACCGAATAACAGACCAGCCATCTCACAACTGCAGATCCAATGCCTTAAAATGCATAAAGCGCATCTTTGGCTCCTTTTCCTCGACAAAAAACCGATCCAGCACGCGACAGGTCTTTTGAAACCATGCAAGACTCTTTTCTTCGTCTGTTTTATCACATAACGCTTCATACAATTGAATGATACGAATCAGCAGCCAGTCCAGCCGCTCTGCGCCGGCCATGGTATGTTCTTCACAAAGCGGAAGATACCCCAGAAATGCAAGTTGTTGATTTATTATGTCCAATGTAAGCTGTGGCAGATTAAAGATAATCAGATGCCGCAGCATGGTCTTTCTTGGAATCTCACCTAATAAATTCATCTGTCTTGCAAATTCCGATTCATAACTTGTACTGGTAATATGCCGTAGCAGAATATCAGAATCCGCCGGAACAACCGTATCTATATAATGAAATGCATCCGTAAAGTACAGATGCCTCAGACAGGCCTGTGGATTTTCCAGTGAAATGTTCAGACAAATCATCCTCTTCGGTGATGCATTTTGGATATATGTCCCTGCCAATTTCTTCATACAATCCTTCTTTTCCTGGTAACGGACATCCGACAAATCCATTGACGCATCATAGACATCCAGACACCGGTCATAGTAATTCTGCAGTAAGTAAGCCATTTCTTCCGGCAACAGCTCCAAAGCCTTCCCCAATCGCAGACACTGCTCCCGGTTCGCCGGCATATATCTGCCGGTCCGCCAATATCGTATCTTCAAAGCTTCTGAATCTTTTGCCGGTGCACGTCCATACATACGCTCATAGAGAAAAGCATCCGTTTCCTGCTTGCTTTTAAGCTGATATTTGCAGCGAACCCGCACATGCCTCTCCTTAAGCCACTCAAGTTCCGGGCGCTCCTGCATCCCCATATGAAGGCACTCCCTCGCAAGCTCAAGAACCCCCTCTGTAGTATATAAATGATTCATTCTTCATCCTCCAGATAACATTCGCACATTGACGTGTGTAAATTCACATCCCTCCAATACACATTCCTGCTACTATAACTTTATTCGTATCCGGAAGACCTACAGGGACACCAACGCCAGAAATCAATTGATAATAAAAATGTTAAATTTCACCTTATTGATGGGAAACCCTGGAAATGCTAGACTTCTATCATGCATGAATATCTCTATCATTCTAAGAAAGGAAGAAATACATATATGAAAAAATGGATGAGAAAATTATGTGGGGTGTCACTGGCATTGGCAGTGGCCTGCAGTATGATGATCACCTTACCTGTTTTTGCTGAAGGGGAAGAGGAGGAAGAAGAACCCATCATCTCTGTTGCTGGTGTACCTGAAGATGCAATCATGGCTGGAAGCAAACTGGAGCTTATCTTTACGATCGATTACGAAGCAGTAGAAGATTACACAGATCTCTATCTTGCTATCAACGGACCATTTACCTCCACCATGGGAACTACAGACGAAGATGGGTATATTACGATTAATCTTGAGAACACGGATCCAGTAACAGTACCCGTAACAATCAATTCAGATGCCTACCCAGGAGAATCCCTCGGTGAAGTTGACTTATATGGTACTTATGTAGATCCTGAGACAGGTGCCTCTGGAGAGTCTGATATCATTGGATGGAATTTCTTTGACCTTACAATCCAGCAGATCTTTTCTATCGAACTGACTCAGTGGAATCCAATCAACGAAGCAGTTGCCGGAACCCCTTACCCATTTGCTGTAACGATTACAAATAATACGGATTCTTCGTTGAAAGATATCACGGTTACAGCCGGAGGGCTGAATTTCTTCACAGAACTCTATCATTGGAATGCAATCATCGATTACGAAGCAATGGATGGAGTAACGATAGCCAGTCCTGATGCAGTGATTCAAAGTCTTGCCCCAAAGGCATCCGTCACAATCAAAGGTACGATAACTTTCCCTGCCGAATCAATCGGTGATAATACACACCTATGCATCGATGTGAGCTGCAACGGTTTCGAAGATAATTTAAACGGTTACGGCAATCTCACAGATAGTTATCATTTCCCGATAGTCGCTTCACCATCCTCTGGCAATCAGGGTGGACAAGGCAATGGTTCTCAGGGCTCAACCGGGCAGAATACAAATGGACAGAATACCAGTACTTCAACTGCTGTTGTGGAAAATGTAGCTAACACTGCAAATGCTTCTTCCGTAGTCAAAACCGGAGACCCTGCTGAGGCAATAGCACCTCTGGCAGCTCTGCTCATAGCAGCATCTGCAATTGTAATCGTCTTGAGAAAAAGAAGAACTGTTTAATCGGATATCAAACATCTTAATAAAAAAAGACATCGATATGTTTCTTAATTACTGAAAAAGAATCATCTCGATGTCTTTCTCTTATCCTTCTTCCGATACATTTTGCACGAGCTACATTCAGAATTATCTGCATTGTAAAATAATTTTCCGCATATAGTGATACAAATCATTTTTTCAGGGACCGTCATGACAAAAATCTCTAAGAAACGCTCTGTGGCAATTGTTTTTTCTATTGCCATTCTTTTCTTCTTATCCGCAGAGCTGTTCCTACATCTCGACAAAAGCGAAGATCAGCGTTTTCTTGAATATACACATCAACTTTTCTGCACGGAAGTCTCCGGCAGTACCATCACACTTCACTATACATTAAAAGATCCCGAAGCCTTTGGAATCACGGATGCCCCGGTAACCTACGGTACTTGTACTACTGACACCGAAGCCATCTGCGCTTCTGCGGAAAATGCACTTGCACTTCTTCAATCTTACGACCGCAGCCGCCTTTGTGATGAAAACCAACGCACTTATGATATACTGGAGGACAGTCTGGCGGATACTCTGGCAGAATCTAAATATGCACTGTACGAAGAACCTCTGGCGCCTCTGACCGGCACCCAGTCTCAGCTTCCGGTACTTCTGTCGGAATATCAGTTCTATGGCTCTTCCGACATCGATACCTACCTGGAACTTTTGACCAAAACACCAGAATATTTCCGTTCTATTATCGAATTTGAAAATGAAAAATCCGAGATGGGGCTATTTATGGCTTCTTACTCCGCCGATGACATTATCAAAGAATGCCAGGCATTTATCAATATGGGGAATTCCAATTATCTCTATTCTTCTTTCGAAGAACGACTGGATTCTCTGGATCTTACGGATTCACAGCGTAATACATATATAGAAGAAAATTCCCGATGTATCGAGGAATATATTTTCCCAGCATATAAAGAGTTAATAGAAGGCCTGACCGCACTAAGCGGCAGTGGAAAGAACCATAATGGACTCTGCTATCTTCCAGACGGGAAGAAATATTACGAGATTCTGGTTGCCAGTGAGACTGGTTCCTCTCGCAGCATTCCAGAACTTCAGCAATTGACACAAAATCAGATGATCGATGATCTCACGGCTATGCAAGATGTGTTGACCCAGGAACAATCCACCGCCACCGAAGAAGCTTCCGTCTCTTCCGACATATTTAAAACACAGGGGGCGATTCTGAAAGACTCCAATCCCGCTGCCATTCTGACAACGTTAGAATCCAAATTGGGGAAAGACTTTCCCGAACCGCCACAGGTGAATACGCAGATCAAATACGTCCAAAAATCCATGGAAGAGTATCTTAGTCCGGCTTTCTATATGATTCCAGCCATCGACAACACCGAAAACAACGTCATCTACATCAATCAGGGACATCTGCCCGACGATCTGTCCCTGTTCACGACCCTTGCCCATGAAGGATATCCCGGTCATCTGTACCAGACCACCTACTTCGCCAGCCAGAATCCAGATCCCATCCGCACGCTTCTGAATTACGGCGGATACACCGAAGGCTGGGCCACCTATAGTGAGATGCTGAGCTACTACTACGCTCCCATCTCCAAAGCGCAGGCCACACTTCTGCAGAAGAATAGCTCCGTCATCCTCGGACTCTACGCACTCGCCGACATGGGCATACACTACGACGGCTGGGCCCTGACCGACACCGTATCCTTCTTCCGAAGCTACGGAATCACCGACAGCAACACCATCGAAGATATCTTCCACCTAATCATAGCCGATCCCGGAAACTATTTGAAATATTATATTGGATATGTCGAATTTCTGGAGTTAAAAAAAGAAGCAATCGAAAAATGGGGAAGCGAATTCACACAAGAAAGATTCCACAAAGCCGTGCTCGACATCGGGCCAGCATCATTTGAAGAATTGGGGACGGGGGTTTTTTCATTTTCCTCCGTCCCAGATTAAATTTACCGTGTCCCTTTTTGACTTTACCCTGTCCCTTTTTGTATTTTTTCGCCAATACTACCATTATTGTGAATCTCGCTGAAAGCAACTGGGCATTACTTTATTTCCTGTGTTATACTGAAAACTACCAAACCATTATTTCTATTGAAAACATGATATAAAAGCAAAAGATTGGAGATGTTTATATGAAGCTAACAATATTAGGGACCGGAAATGCTGCCGTATCAGAATGCTACAATACTTGTTTTGCCATTTCGGATGGCGACAGACATTTTCTGGTAGATGCCGGCGGCGGAAATCGGATATTAAAAGTCTTAAAAGATACTAAAATCCAGATTACTGACATTCATGATATTTTTGTTACTCACGAGCATGTGGATCATGTTCTTGGGATCATCTGGCTGATTCGCATTATCGGTCAGAAAATGAATCAGGGAAAATATGACGGTGACTTACATATCTACTGCCACAGAGAATTGTCTGAAAAAATTCGGTCAATCGCCAGCATGACCATTCAACAAAAGGTCTGCAGACATATGGGCGAAAGAATCCAATTTGATATTGTAAAAAATGGTGAACAACGCAAAATCCTTGACTGTCCAATAACCTTCTTTGACATTGCTTCTACAAAGGCGAAACAATTTGGATTTACCATGCAGCTGAATAATGGCATAAAATTCACTTGCGTTGGAGACGAGCCATACAACGAGGTCAATTTTGAATATGTAAAAGACAGTGATTGGCTCTTACATGAAGCCTTCTGTCTGTTCCGCGAAGCAGACAAGTTCAAACCTTACGAAAAACACCACAGTACAGTAAAAGAAGCCTGCCAGCTTGCAGAAAAGCTCGGGATTCCTAACCTTCTGCTCTATCATACCGAAGAATCACATCTGGCAGAACGGAAAAAACTATATACCAAAGAAGGCCGGCAATATTATCATGGAAATTTGTTTGTACCGGATGATTTAGAGACTTTCACACTTTAAAGTGTTTCATTTTCCTCGGACTACCATAAAATTTAAGAATTGCATTCATCAGATTTGTTGAATTTTATGTCGGAAATTGTTATGATAAAAGAAATTTAACAGGGAGGTATAGCTTGTGTCTGAAGAAGTAAATATGGTTAAAGAAGAGAATATCGAAAGCAAGTCTGATGCAAATAAAATTGTGTCGATTGGGAATAAATCAAATTCAATAGAAGCAGAAGCGCAGATAACAGCAGACAATTCCGTTAATCCAGTACCTGGCGGAGATGTAGATTCTGCTGCAGCAAAAGAATCTATTGCGGCTGAACGTACAGAATCTGCAACATCAAATGAATCTACAACGTCTCACACTACAGAGCAAAAGGCTTCATATGAATACGACGATTTCGACGATATAGATTGCGATGAAGACGAAAAACCCCACAGGCATTTCTTCCGTTCTCGCGCCCGTGATGTTGAGAACACAAGGGACAAATTGATTCTTTCGCGTATTAAAGATGAGGATCTGATGGATTATCTCAAGTTAGAGCAACAACGATTAGAATTTCTGCAACAGGCAAAAGAAGTGAAAGAGAAGCGACTGCTGATCGCTTTCCAGCTAACGATCTCTCTGGCGGCCATCGTTGCTATCGTATACCTGCTCAAAGACAATCCAATGATTTTGATAAGCATTTTATATATTGTCGGTATCATCGCCGCCTTGAATATTTGGAAAAATCCACGCAGCAAGGACAAGGATAAAGACAAATAGTAAAATTAATAGTGATTGGATACATATTCTAAGGGCTGTCATAGACAGTCCTTTTTCATTCTATATTCATATTTTCCTCAGGCCATCAGCCCGGCTAGGATCACACTTGCAATCAGTCCGGCAAATGTAGCAAACATGGCACCTCCCAGTGTATATCTTGTTTTCGTTACTTTCGCCGTCATAAAATACACACTCATTGTATAAAAAATAGTTTCTGTGCACGACATACTGATAGATGCAATCAGTCCAATATAAGAATCTGTGCCATACTCCTTATATACATCCAACAAAAGTCCCGTTGCGGCCGATGAAGAAAACATCTTCACGACTGTAAGCGGCACCAATTCACCGGGAAAGCCTATGTACTCAGAAAATCTCCCAATAATATCTGACAAAAAATCAAGGAACCCTGAAGCCCTCAATACCCCCACTGCAACCATTAACCCTACCAATGTCGGAAGAATCTTAATCACCGTATAAAATCCACTTTTCGCCCCCTTAATAAAAGTATCATAGACATCCACCTTCATCAAAACACCATAACTTACAATTCCAAAGATAACAAGCGGAACAATAAAATCCGTCACATACATCAAGATTTTCACATAAGTTCCCCATTTCATACTTCCCATATAGTTGCTTACATTATATGTAGGGACAGGGTTTTTTATAATTGAAAATCTTTCTTACTACGCATATACTACTTATTAGAGATTTTATGATATAAAATACTATAAATTGTAATGGTGATAGATATGAGAACACGTAACATAAAAACACATAACATGAAAACGCATAACATGAAAACGCAACAAAAGAAGGATTTTGGTCAGGGAAGTATTGCTGCAAATATTTTGCGTCTTGCGGTTCCTATGACTTTGGCGCAACTAATTAATGTCTTATATAATGTCATTGACCGGATCTACATCGGTCATATCCCGCATACTTCCACAGAAGCTTTAACTGGAATTGGACTTACTCTGCCTGTTATTACGATCATCACTGCTTTTGCCAATCTATTTGGCATGGGCGGAGCTCCTTTATTTTCCATGTCCCGCGGCGCCAAGGAAACGGAACGTGCGCAGAAGATTATGGGAAATTCTTTTACTATGCTTTTATTATCTGGAACGGTCCTGGCCATTTTGTGTTTTGTATTTAAGCATCCGTTATTATATCTTTTCGGTGCCAGTGATGTTACCTATCCTTACGCTGATGCTTATCTTCGCATTTACCTGCTGGGAACATTATTTGTCATGACCAGCCTTGGTATGAACAATTTTATCAACGCTCAGGGATTCGGGATTACCGGAATGTTGACTGTTTCAATCGGCGCTGTCCTCAATCTGATATTAGACCCAATATTTATCTTTGGTCTCCACATGGATGTTCAAGGCGCCGCGCTGGCTACCATTATTTCCCAATGCGTTTCTTCCATCTGGGTTTTTCATTTCCTGATCGGCCAAAAAGCAATTATCAAGTTGACCAGAGAATCTATGACACTGCAGCCATCGCTGATCAAAGAGATTACCGCTCTTGGCATGGCTGGATTTATTATGGCGATTACTAACGGTTCTGTCCAGATTATCTGTAACGCAACTTTGCAGAAATATGGCGGCGACTTATACGTTGGAATCATGACCGTTATCAACTCTGTCCGCGAAATTATTACCATGCCAGTTAATGGAATGACAAGCGGTGCTCAACCCGTAATGAGCTTTAATTATGGCGCCAAAAAATACGACCGGGTAAAATCTTCCATTAAATTTACCACCTTATTCTGTATCCTTTTTTCCCTCGCAGCATGGGCACTGCTATTCTTCTTCCCGCGCTTTTTTATCCACCTGTTCAACAGCGATCCTGAACTTTTGGAAAAAGGCGTACCCGCCATGCATTTATACTTTTTCGGAATCTTTATGATGGCTTTACAATTTGCCGGTCAATCCACCTTCACCGCATTGGGTAAATATCGACACGCAGTCTTTTTCTCCTTATTCCGAAAAGCAATTATCGTAATTCCACTCACTTTATGGCTTCCAACAATTGCTACCCTTGGAACAAATGGCGTATTTCTTGCAGAACCCATATCCAATTTTGTAGGCGGAACAGTCTGCTTCGTTACAATGATATTCACAGTATGGAGAAAATTAGAGAAAAGTGACAAATAGGTACAGGGCATTTTTCATTTGGGTACACCACATTTGTAAATTGGGGACGTAGTACTTTTGCAAAGTACTACGTCCCCAATTTACAACATATCCTATACTAAAAGCTTTGCAAGGTGTTTATTATGTTGAATTATCTTTGGGCAGCCATGATTCTTCTTGGAATTATTTTTGCAGCTTTTACAGGCCGTATGCCGGATATTACCAATGCTGCTATTGATTCCTCCAAGGAGGCTATCTCTCTGTGTATTACTATGATGGGGGTCATGTCTCTCTGGGTGGGACTAATGGAAATTGCCGAGAAAGCGGGGCTGATTCAAAGTGCATCCCGCAGAATCCGACCGTTGATTCGCTTTTTATTTCCCAATCTTCCGGTAGGGCATCCTGCTGAGGAGCATATCACAACGAACCTGATCGCTAATGTATTAGGGCTTGGATGGGCAGCGACTCCGGCGGGCCTGCGGGCAATGGAGGAGCTTGGCCGATTGGAGGAGGATCGAAGGAGCGAGCGTCAGCCGGGACCGATTCAAAAAAGGGGTGTAGCAAGCAATGAGATGTGCACGTTTTTGATCATTAACATTTCTTCTTTGCAATTGATTCCTGTAAATGTTATTGCTTACCGCAGTCAGTATGGGAGTGTGAATCCAGCAGCCATCGTGGGCGCCGGGATTATCGCAACATCCATAAGTACATTGGCTGCATTACTTTATTGTAAGATTATGGACCATTCATAAGCTGTGAAAACTTGCTGCCCGAGGGCTTTCTCCAAAAGTACGGCAACGAAATAGGGATACCTGACGCACATTTGTCGGTATCCCTTATCTATTTCTTCCATTACAGTCTTTATTCATTTTTTCAGCATTGCGTAACATCATGGGTTATCTGGTGCAAACTGTAAAGCTTTCATAGTATACTTCCTTTTGTTGATTTTAATATAACACATTGACTCCTTATATGGAAATACATATAATAAGCTTATATTAATACCTTTTAAGTATGATGGAATGGAGATATTTTACGATGGAATTAAGACATATTCGCTATTTTTTGGCGGTTGCCGAGGAAATGAATTTTACAAGGGCTGCAGACAAGCTTTGTATTGCACAGCCTCCGCTAAGCCGTCAGATTCAAGATCTGGAAAATGAATTGGGCGTGAAATTATTTATCCGTAATCCGCATGCGCTCCAGCTTACGGAAGAAGGTCAGTTATTTCGCCAATACGCCATCCAGGTGATCGATCTGGTAAATAAATCCACGGAAGAAATCCGCGAAATGAAGCAGGGACTTCAGGGAACTCTTTTTCTTGCGTCCGTAGAGGGCCATGCTCCCCGTCTGTTTTCCGAGTGGATTGCGGGCTTTCATCAGCTTCATCCTCATGTACAGTACAATCTCTGGAACGGGAACTCGGACGACGTCGTAAACCGCGTCATGAAGGGATTATGCGATCTGGCAATCATCATGAAACCTCATAATGCAGAAGGTGTAGAAGCACTTTCCGTCTATAAAGAGCCCTGGATTGCCATGATTCCGTCCTCGCATCCACTTGCACGTCATGAAGGAAGCACCATTGAATTAGCGGAATTGGCACCTTATGACCTTATAATCCCTTCGCGTGCATCCCGTCTCCAGGAAATCAGCGGATGGTTTCAGATGACCGGTCAGAAACCTAAGATCCGCTGCCGAATTGCCCATATGCTCAATGCCTTTGAATTAACACGCCAAGGCGTCGGAATTGCCATATATCCCGCTTCTGCAGCAGAAGTGGGCATAAGCTCCGACATTTGCATAAAAGAACTGGTCAATCCTTCCGTGACGGCCTCCTATGTCTTAATCTGGAACAAAGATCATCAACTATCCCACGTCGCCACAGAATTCATTCATTATATAAAAAAACATATTCCTGATTCTGAGTAATCCATTTGCCGGCGGATCTATCCTGCAATTCTAGCATGCGATTCGTCGGTAAATATTGCTGACGGGCTTATACAGCACCGCAATCGCAACGACCATAAATATAGCATTGATTGCTGTTGCCGGAATTGACACGACTGATCCGACAAATGCCGCCGCAAATCCACTTCCCAGCAACATCATCTTAATCGTTCCCATCACAAGCTCAATCACAATATTCAAACAGCCATAGATAATCGCACATATAATCGCATTTCTATACTCCCTCTTCTTATCCTGCACTGCTCTATTCTGAAGCAAATAAAAGATCGCTCCCACAATCAGACATTTTACCATTGTTTCGATAAAGACCTGTGGAATATCCTGAATATAACCATTCAATATATCAAATACGACCAGACCAATCGTTCCAGATATCGCACCTCTTTTTCCGCCCTGAAGTAATAACCCCATTACAACAAAAATATGTCCAAAATGCACAAATGGTGTTCCTATCGCTGCCGGGAGCGGGATGCGAAATGCCTGTATTCCTAAAAATGTAATTGCTGCAAAAAAAGCGGTAATCACCATCGCTTTTACATTATCTCTCGAATTCGTTTTCACTGTTTCTGCCTCCATCACTCTTCCTACCTTTCTCTACACTCCTTTGATTTTCCAAATTATGTTATCATCAATGTGGATTTACAGAAACAGCCAGTTATTTTATATTTAACCATGCCACTTGATTATTTATGAACACACTTACTCATTTTCTAAGAAAAATCTTAAATTTTCAAATTCTGCTTGCATTTTAGGAATATCGGGTATAATATACACATATAGATTATGTAGTATTAAATACTACTTGTTGTGATTTTAATATTTCAGGAGGTGTTACTATGACACAGTCAATCGAAGAACACATCAAAGACCCGGGAAGCGCCATCACACATTTCATCGGAATGCTCATGGCTATATTTGCAGCAGTACCTTTGTTGATAAAGGCCGCACACGAACCAAGCAGGATATACGTAATCTCAATCGCAATCTATGCGATAAGCTTAATCCTATTATATGCGGCAAGCACCACATATCACACTTTTAATAAATCCGAGAAAATCAATACAATCTTAAAGAAAATCGATCATATGATGATCAGCGTACTCATTGCCGGAAGCTATACACCAATCTGCCTGCTGGTCCTCAAAGGGAAGACCGGAATCATTCTCCTCTCTATTGTATGGGGAATCGCCATTGTCGGGATTCTGATCAAAGCATTCTGGGTATACTGTCCAAAATGGGTATCCTCCGTGCTTTATATCGGCATGGGATGGACCTGCGTGCTGGCATTTACCCAACTGCTCAACTCCATGTCACCGGCTGCTTTCGACTGGCTCCTCGCCGGCGGAATCATCTACACCGTAGGCGGAGTCATCTACGCATTAAAGCTGCCACTCTTCAATAGCCGCCACAAATACTTCGGCAGCCACGAGATCTTCCACCTATTCGTTATGGGCGGCAGTGCCTGCCACTTCATCGTCATGTACGCATTCGTACTTTAAAATTGGGGACGGGGGTTTTTTCATTTTCCTCCGTCCCAGATTCAAATATCCCTGTCCCTTTTTCAATTTACCCTGTCCCCAATGATCTTTTCTTTCTCTTTTCGTCGCATATGCTTGATCGCATACTCTCTTTTCATAGCCTCTTCTTTTGTTTGAAACTCCTCATAATACACCAACTTTACCGGTCGTCTTGACTTGGTATATTTCGCTCCTTTTCCCTCATTGTGGGCTTTTATACGCTTTTCTATATCATTTGTCCAGCCAGTGTAGAGGCTTCCGTCTTTACATCTCACAATATATGTATAGTTCATATTCCTGCTCCGACTTATTTTTTCATATTGTTTATTATTATAGAAAAATTTCCACAATTGTCAAATGGGGACAGGGATACTTGAAAAAGGGACAGGGATATCTGAATTTGGGACGGAGGAAAATGAAAAAACCCCCGTCCCCAAACAAGACTTATTCTTCTGCCAGGTATTCGACTGGATTTACTGGCTGTCCGTCTTTTCGCATCTCGAAGTAGACGTTGCATCCTTCTACGCTGTAGTATTTGGTCGGCTGGCTGACATAACCTAACACGGTCTTTGCCTCCACATAATCGCCGACTTTAACCGGGACTTCTTTGAGCTGACCATAGAATAGTTCGTATCCATTGCCGATATCTACATTGACGGTCGTTCCGGTCTCTGCCGTGACATCGATGGATTTGACGATTCCGGCTGTCGCGGAGATGACTTGGTCACCTTCGGCACCGGAGATAATGACTGCCGGATTGTACTTATACTGATCCAGGGTCGAGAAATATACGGTCTTGTCCATACTATAGCTCATCAGGATCGTACCGTCTACCGGCCACAGAAGTGTACTGTCTTCATTAAAGCTTACGTTCGTTCCGCTTCCGGATGTACTTTGTACTGCACTTCCGTTTCCACTGGTACCACCCGTGTCAGCAGTGTCTTCCTGATTCTGGTCTTCCTGCTCCTTAGTGTCATCTTGATTGCTGACAACTAGATTGTTGGCCTCTTCCGCCGGTTCCGTATCTTTTTCATCTTCTGTATCATTGGTTTCCTCCGCCCGCGCAAGCTGTTCTTTTTGCTGTGTCGTTTTATAGTCATTGAATGTATATGTTCCAACTATTGCAATTGCTGCCACAAAGCATAATACTGCCGCAACGGTAGCAGCCTTCTTTTTCTGCGAAGGCTTTTGCTTTTTATTCATCTTATCACCACCTCTGACTATATTTTTGCCAGATCGCGATGGTCTTATTCTGTATCCAGTAATATTTCTGCGACTTCTTTGATTTCGGTTCCTTCAAAAAAATATTGCAGAATCTCTTCATATGCTTTGCCGTTTTTTGCCATTTGATTGGCTTCATACTGGCTTAACCCCAGCCCATGACCGATTCCTCTAGTCGTGATCCGAATCTGTCCGTTGCAGCGCTGTAAGGTAAAGCATCCCGAAGCCAACTTGTATGTATTGCGAAATTCTTCGCCGCTGACATTCTCCTGTCCGACACGGACATTCAACACATATCCTGCGGTATCTGTTGCCGTAATCTCTGCATCCATATCATCCACTGTCACCGTCTGCAGCTGCTTCTCGGCTTCGATATCGTCCGGACATTCTACGATCTTAAGGTAAGGATAATCTTCACTTTCCAATACCTCTTTGGCATCACGAGTCCAGCCATTACTCAGCCGGAAAAATGGTGTCAGTGCCAGTGTATCTCCGTAATTGAGCACCTGCCCTTCGGTCTCACTCCAGACTTTCTCAAGCTTATGATAATATTTCGAATATTTACCACCCCATGCCTTTTCCATCTGCTTTTGTGTCCAGAAGTCACCTTCCAATACCGTATCGCTTCCCGACTCATTAATCTTCTTATAGACATCCGTCCGTACCAGAATCGCCTGTGCCTTTAATGCCTCTTCTTCATAAGATGCCGGGATCTCTTTTGCTAACATTCCCACACAATATTCCTCAATCGGCATCTCCACTACGGTTCCTGCTGCAGCATCCCCACCGGCAGCTTCATCCCCTGAAGCATCCGCCACCCTTACTTTCACATACGTCTCATCCACATGCGAGTAAGAAGTAATGCTTGGCCCATTCAGGAACACCGTGACCACGTATGGCAGTAATATAATAATGATGACATAACATCCGAATTTTTTGAACTTTGCTCGCATAAAAATACCCTCCCATACACTGTATGGAAGGGCCGTATATTTTATTCTATTTTTTCACGATTTGAACATCTTATTAATACTCAGGAACCTCATTATTCACTTCAACAGTCACCTTATCCAGTTTCCAGATATCATCCACATATTCCTGAATGGTTCTGTCAGAAGAGAATTTACCACAGCAAGCAGTATTCAGAAGAGCCATCTTCGCCCATCTTTCCTTGTCTTCGTAAGCTGCTCCTACCTTCTCCTGTGCCTCTGCATAAGCGCGGAAATCTTTCAGAATGAAGTACATATCTGCACGGTTGCCGCCCCTGGTGTTCAGAAGAGAATTGTACAGATCACGGTACATCTCTGTGTCGCCATTTGAGTAGGTTCCATTTACCAGCTGGTCAACGACTTTGCGCACATCTGGATCGTTGTTATAGATATCCCATGGATTATAGCCGCCATTCTGCTCATAGTTAATGACTTCGTCTGAACTCAGACCGAAGATAAATGCATTCTCAATTCCGACTTCTTCCACGATCTCTACGTTTGCACCGTCCATAGTTCCAAGAGTCGGAGCACCATTTAACATGAACTTCATATTACCAGTACCAGATGCTTCTTTGGAAGCCGTTGAGATCTGCTCGCTGACATCTGCTGCCGCGAAGATCATCTCTGCATTGGATACACGGTAATCCTCGATAAATACAACTTTAATCTTGCCGTTGATGCTGCGGTCATTATTGATGACATCTGCAACGGAATTGATCAGCTTAATGATCTGTTTTGCACGGATGTATCCTGCAGATGCTTTAGCACCAAAGATAAATGTTCTTGGGAAGAAATGTTTCTCTGGATGCTCTTTGATCTGATTGTACAGATACATAACATGCATAATATTCAACAGCTGACGTTTGTATTCGTGAAGACGTTTTACCTGTACGTCAAAGATAGATCTTGGATCCACTTCGATTCCGTTGTGCTCCAAAATATATTTTGCCAGACGCTCTTTGTTCTTATACTTAATATCCATGAATTCCTGACAAGCCTTCGGATCGTCGGCCAACGGCTTCAGTCCACTCATCAGAGACAGGTCTGTGATCCAGTCCTTGGTTCCAAGCTTCTCGGTTACCCAGTCAGCAAGAAGCGGGTTACCATGCATCAGGAAACGTCTCTGCGTAATACCATTTGTCTTGTTGTTGAACTTCTGTGGCATCATCTGGTAGAAATCTTTTAATTCCTGTTTCTTCAGAATCTCTGTGTGAAGTCTTGCCACACCGTTGACAGAGTAACCGGCAACGATTGCAAGATGAGCCATTTTCACCTGACCGTCTCTTAAGATTGCCATGCTCTTAACCTTATTCTCATCACCCGGATACATTGCACGGATCTGCTCAATAAAGCGGCGGTCGATCTCCTGAATAATCTGGTATACACGAGGAAGCAGTCTTGAGAACAGATCGATCGGCCATTTCTCCAGAGCCTCTGCCATAATCGTATGGTTGGTGTATGCACAGACTTTTGTCGTGATCTCCCATGCTTCATCCCATCCCAGATTCTCTTCATCCAGCAGGATACGCATTAATTCTGCAACTGCAACTGTTGGATGTGTATCGTTCATCTGCACGGTCATCTTCTCATATAATTTGTGAATGTCGTCGTGTTTTCTCTTATATTTTGCAACCGCTGCCTGAAGACTTGCAGACACGAAGAAATACTGCTGTTTCAGTCTCAGCTCTTTTCCTGCATAGTGGTTATCATTTGGATACAGAACCTCTACGATATTCTTTGCAAGATTCTGCTGCTCTACTGCCTTGTGATAATCTCCACGGTCAAATGACTCCAGCTGGAAGTCTACGATCGGCTCTGCATCCCAGATACGTAAGGTGTTAACCACATGATTATTGTATCCTACGATTGGATAATCATATGGAACCGCCATAACAGATTCGTAGTTTTCCTGTTTAAAGCGAATATCCCCAGTCTGATTGTCGTACTCAACACGGATATTTCCGCCAAAGCGAACTTCCTTGGCATATTCTGGTCTTCTTAACTCAAATGGATTGCCATCCTTCAGCCAGTTATCCGGTGTCTCTACCTGATAACCATTTTCAATCTTCTGTTTGAACATTCCATAGCGATAACGGATACCACAGCCATATGCAGCATACCCCAGAGATGCAAGTGAATCCAGGAAGCAGGCTGCAAGACGTCCCAGACCACCATTACCAAGTGCCGGATCCGGCTCCTGATCTTCGATGGCATTGAGGTCAATTCCCATCTCGTCCAATGCTTCTTTTACTTCTGTATACGCTGTCATGTTGATCAGGTTATTACCGAGTGCTCTTCCTAACAAGAACTCCATAGACATGTAATATACGATCTTCGGATCATCTTTGTCATACTGTCTCTGCGTTGCGATCCAGTCATCAATAATTGCTTCTTTTACTGCATATGATACTGCCTGAAACAGCTGCTGTGGTGTTGCCTCTTTTACTGTTTTGCGGAATAAATGCTTTACATTGCTTTCCACTTCTTTTTTAAATGCTTCTTTTTCAAATCTTGGATTATACATAATATTTTCCCTTCCTTTACTCAAGCCTGGGGCAAGATTATTTTCTTTCCACGCCAAGTGTCACTTTTTCTCCATTGATCTTCCACTCTTTTACATAACCTGCAGGCGCCGCTTTCTCCACCTTCAGTGCAAGTGTTTCATCTCCAATAGTCTCTGCATTTGCTGCAAATACTTTCTCAGCCTTCTCTGTTCCTTCATAAGTGATCTCAATCTTATCCATCACTTCAAAGCCAGCTTCCTTACGCATGGTCTGTACTTTACTGATGATCTCACGTACAAATCCTTCTTCCAGAAGCTCTTCTGACAGATTCGTATCCAGAACCACTGTGATACCATTATCATTTTCAGATACATAGCCTTCCATCTGAGCGCTTTCAATCAACAGATCTTCACGGAACAGTGTAATCTCCTGTCCGTTAATATCTAACTTCAGGGCATCTGTAGCATTCAACTCATCCATTGCTGCATTTCCGTCGATCGTACCGAGCGCTGCCTTAATGCCTCCTAACATTTTACCATATTTTGGTCCCACTGTCTTTAGTTGAGGTTTGAAAGAATATGACGTAAAATCACGGACTTCTTGTGTAAATGTCATAGTTTTTACGTTCAATTCGTCTTCTACGATCTCCTGATAGAATTCTGGAAGCTCAAAAGATGCCTTTACATACATCTGTCCGATTGGCTGACGGTTCTTGATGTTTGCAGCATTTCTGCAGGCACGTCCCATCACTACCAGCTTCAGGACTTTATCCATGTTAGACTCCAGTTCCTCATCGATATAAGCATCATTTGCAACCGGGAAGTCACACAGGTGAATACTTTCTGGCGCATCCTTATCAATGCTTCTTACCAGATTCTGGTAAATATCTTCCGTCATGAACGGAATCATCGGAGCGGCAACCTTGCAGGCTTCTACAAGTGCTGTGTACAGAGTCATGTAAGCATTGATCTTATCCTGCTCCATTCCCTTTGCCCAGAAACGCTCACGGCTTCTTCTTACATACCAGTTACTCATATCGTCTACAAAATCCTGCAATGCTCTTGCTGCTTCCGGGATTCTGTAATTGCCAAGATCATCGTCTACTTCTTTGATCAAAGTATTCAGCTTGGACAGTAACCATTTATCCATAACGGATAATTTATCATATTCCAATGCATACTTGGTTGCATCAAATTCATCAATATTCGCATACAGTACGAAGAAAGCATAAGTATTCCACAGAGTTCCCATGAATTTGCGCTGTCCTTCGGTTACTGCTTTTCCGTGGAAACGATTTGGCAGCCACGGAGCACTATTTACATAGAAATACCAACGAATCGCATCTGCACCGTATTTCTCCAGTGCGTCAAATGGATCCACCGCATTTCCCTTGGACTTACTCATCTTCTGTCCATTCTCATCCTGCACATGGCCCAGAACGATAACATTCTTATATGGCGCCTTGTTGAAGATCAGAGTAGAGATCGCCAGCAGAGAATAGAACCATCCACGGGTCTGGTCTACCGCTTCAGAAATGAAATCTGCCGGGAACTGCTTCTCGAACAATTCCTGATTCTCAAATGGATAGTGGTGCTGAGCAAATGGCATAGATCCAGAGTCGAACCAGCAGTCGATAACCTCTGGAACACGATGCATTTCCTTACCACAGATCGGACACTTAATCGTCACTTCGTCAATATATGGGCGGTGCAGCTCGATATCGTCCGGACAGTTGTCAGACATTTCCTTCAATTCCGCAATGCTGCCAATGGAATGCTGATGTCCGCACTCACACTCCCAGATATTCAGCGGAGTTCCCCAGTAACGGTTACGGCTGATACCCCAGTCCTGAACATTTTCCAGCCAGTCGCCGAAACGACCCTTACCGATACTTTCCGGGATCCAGTTGATGGTATTATTATTCGCAATCAAATCGTCCTTAACATCCGTCATCTTGATGAACCAGGATTCACGAGCGTAATAGATCAGCGGAGTATCACATCTCCAGCAGTGTGGATAACTATGCTCGAACTTCGGAGCATCGAACAACAGTCCTCTTGCTTCCAGATCCTTCAGCACTTCCGGATCAGCCTTCTTCACAAATAATCCGGCAAATGGAGTCGTCTCTCCCATATTACCCTTCTCATCAACCAGCTGAACAAACGGCATGTCGTACTTGCGTCCGACCTTGGCATCGTCTTCACCAAATGCAGGTGCGATATGAACCACACCAGTACCATCTGTCAATGTTACATAAGAATCACAGGTAATAAAGAACGCTTTCTTATTCTGCTTCGCTGCACAGTCATAAGCACACTGATACAACGGCTCATACTCCTTGTACTCCAGGTCCTTTCCTTTATAAGTCTCAAGGACTTCATAATCAGCGGTTCCCTCAGCAGCGCCAGACTTCTCCGCCAGACCGCCAAGAACCGTATCAAGCAGTGCTCCGGCCATGTAATATACATAACCATCCGCAGCCTTTACCTTCACATACTCCTCATCCGGGTTCACACAGAGACCGATATTAGACGGCAATGTCCAAGGCGTCGTCGTCCATGCCAGAAAATAAGCATCCTCGCCAATGACCTTGAAACGAACGATCGCAGAACGCTCCTTAACATCCTTATATCCCTGCGCAACTTCCTGCGCAGACAGCGGAGTTCCACAACGCGGGCAGTAAGGCACGATCTTGAATCCCTTATACAGAAGACCCTTGTCCCAGATCTTCTTTAATGCCCACCATTCAGACTCAATAAAGTTATTATCATACGTAACATACGGATTCTCCATATCCGCCCAGAAACCAACAGTACCTGAGAAATCCTCCCACATACCCTTGTATTTCCATACACTCTCTTTACATCTCTTAATAAATGGCTCCAGACCATACTCCTCGATCTGATCCTTGCCATCCAGGCCAAGAGCCTTCTCAACCTCCAGCTCAACCGGCAGACCGTGGGTATCCCATCCAGCCTTACGCGGAACCTCATAACCCTTCATCGTACGATATCTCGGGATCATATCCTTGATAACACGCGTCAGCACATGCCCGATGTGCGGCTTACCATTCGCAGTCGGAGGACCATCATAGAACATGTAGATCTCGTTCCCCTCACGCTCCTTCATACTCTTCTCAAAGATGTGATTCTCCTCCCAGAACTTCTCAGTAGCCTTCTCCCTGTCCACAAAATTCAAATCTGTAGAAACCTTCTTATACATAATAACCTCCTTGGGGACGTAGTACTTTTGCAAAGTACTACGTCCCAAAATAAAAAATGTGGTGTACCTAATTGAAAAATGCCCTGTACCCAAAATGATTTTTTCGTGGATATAGAACAAAAAAGCTTCCGTCCTGAATAGGACGAAAGCTGTACTTACGTTTATAAACCACCTAAACATACTATCATATGTCTTCTCTGTAACGGGCGAATCCCGGCAGCCTTTACTCGGTTCAACTTACCGCCTTTCAGGAACTGCAACTCGGAAGTGATATTCAGATATATTCTACTTGTATCAGGCTCCCACCATCCCCGATTCTCTGCATCGTTCAAATATAACCTACTGTCTTCGTCAACATTTTTCTCAATATGCGGTTTTATTATACTGAAAACCCCCTTGATTCGTCAAGGGATTTTTTCACAATGATTCTGCATATTTTTCGTCATATTGTATAAAGGGGACAGGGTAAATCGAAAAAGGGACAGGGATATTTTAATTTGGGACGGAGGAAAATGAAAAAACCCCCGTCCCAAATTACTTTCGTTTTCTGACGATCATGGTGCGTAAAAATACTGCAATCAGCACCAGTAATAAGATGCTGGCTACGAGGATGATGATTTTTTCGGCCAGGGACTTTTTGCCGAATTTCTCGACGAGCTTTTCCCACAGGTTTTTCTCATTATCCTCCGATTTTTCTTTTGTCTGCGCCCGCAGCTCTTTGACATCCTGCACTTTTGCGGAGTGTTCTGCCAGATAAGATTGGCTTAGCACAGCCCGGGCAGAGCCAACTACTTGATCATCATAGCGATATTCTAGTGTGGCTTCTGTACTTGTCCCGCCATCTGGAATAATCTCCATAGCCAAGTCCGTGAATTCCACGCCATTTGGCACCACGACATATCCACTGCATTCATCCACATCTTCTGATGTTTCGTTCTCTGCCACGGAGATCTTCTGGAAGTTGGCAAATGCATAATCGAAGAGATTTCTTGTATCGGGGTATATATTTGCCCCGTGGGTACGCAGCACGACGCACACCAACTGTAAGTTTCCGTTATCTGCCATGGTGATCAGCGTAGACAGTGCATCGGACGTGTATCCGGTCTTTCCACCAATCGCATATTCATAATAATTCGAGTTCCCTGGAATCAGCATCTTATGCTTCTGCTGGAAGACGTGCTGCTCCGTGGTCTCTGATTCAGGAATCTCGTAATTCAAAGTCTGTACAATACTGAAGAATTCTGGATACTTGAACGACTCTCTTCCAATCAGTGCCATGTCCCTCGCACAGGTATAATGATTCGGGTCGTGCAGCCCATTGGTGTTCACGAAATTCGAATTCTCTCCGCCCAGTTCCTTGCACCGGATATTCATCTGTTCCAGGAACCAGTTATAATCGTATCCGGCATTGATTCCCACACTTTCTCCCACCGCATAAGCCGCCTCGTTGGCCGATGCAAGCAAAGTAGCGTGCAAAGCCTGATCCAGCGAGATGATGTTGCCTTCTTTCAAGCCCACCGAAGAATCTCCCGGCTGCAGGAATGCTACGCTGTCATGGGAAAATGTCACCGTATCCGTCAGCTGTCCATTCTCCAACGCCACTAACGCTGTCAGCACTTTGGTAATACTTGCCGGATAGTGGTGATCGTCAATATTCTTCGCATACAGGATCGCTCCCGTTCCTACCTCCATCACAATCGCCGCCTCGCCATAGGTTCCGGGTCCCTGAGGCCAGTTCGCCCATCCATTACTCTCAACCGGCATCGCATAGACCTGCTGCTGCAACTCCTGCTCCGCTTTCTCGGCTTTCTCCTGCTCCGTCAGCCCTTCGTCCCCCTCTTCTGCCGCCTCTGTGGCCGATGCCGTCAGGATCATTCCCGGACAGATTCCACCACATAAGATGACCGACAAGACGACCATCATCAAAAAGACTGCCAGGATCCGCCTGCCTCTTTTCATAGATATTTCCTCCGTACATTCCGAGCACCCTTTACAGAGCATGCTCTATATCTCTTACTCATTTTATCATATCTCCCTCTTTATTTCCATGTACAATGTTATGCACACTATGTACCTATGTTGATGCGCAACACAATACAAACGCGCAACACAATACAAATGCGCAATATGAATACACAAGATAACTCAACACCCACGCACCATACACAAAAAGGAGAGTACACGCCTCTCCTTTTATCACAAAACATATTCAAATCTTACCATTCACGCAACCATCCAGCGATTAATACAGCAATTCCTCCAGGAACTTCTTATTCGCATCAAAATCTATCTCCAATACTGCCATCCCCTCATAGGTGATATCCGTATAAGTTCCATCCTGCGGAAGACTTGCCTGCTGCATCTTCAGATTATCTACCGCCAGGACATCTTTGGCCATATCGTAGATCTCTGTCACGCTCATATTCGTCTCAACTTGATTCATGCAGTAATTGATCAGCGAGAGAATGGAGGAAGGATCTTTATCTTCCATTACTTTGCGGTATATTCCGTACATGACGCTGCGCTGCCTTCTCGTTCTCTCAAAATCACTTCCCAGCGTACGGTTTCTGGCATGCGCCAGTGCCTGGGAGCCTGTCAGAATCACATCGCCGGACTGGATATTCGGCATACCGTTCTGACGATAATATTCTGCCTCTTCTTCAGAAATATATACCTTCACGCCTCCGATCTCGTCAATAATGCCAACCAGATTTTCAAAATTAATGGTAATATAATTCTGAATATCCAGATCATAAGTCTTATTGATGGTGTTGATCGTAAGACCGACCCCTCCATATGCGTAGGTATGACCAAGTCTACTCTTGCCATAACCATCGATATCTACCAGCGAATCTCGCAAGAAGGAAACCACCGTAGATTTATTTTCCTTTTTGTTAAATGAAACCAGCATCATACTGTCAGAACGTCCCATGTCTGAATTCGGATCTCTGGAATCTGTACCGACCAACAGCACATTGTATACCTCGTCATCCTTCTGATCCGCCTCTGCAATTTTTACAGACTTCGCCTTTGGATCCACCTCATCTGCAGGAACAATATCAACCGTATCTTTGTAGAATTTCCAGATAATAGAACCATAGACACCTACAATCAACAATATCACTGCCAGTATGACAATTCCTATAATCTTCCGCTTTTTATGCTTTCTGAAAAACTTCATCTACAGTGCCTCCTTACTCCTTAATGACACGTCCGTCTTGATCCTGTGTTCCTTTTTCTGCGTCCGTATAATTTCCATAATGACTCCGGCTTCCATAACGCCCATAGCCGCCATAACGCTTATATCCATAGCTGTAACCATACCCATATCCACGGCTTCTGCTTGAACTGTCACTGTTAAATACATAACCGATGATGTGGATTCCGCTCATCGCAAGAGCCTGCACACCTTCCCGGATCTGCCTCATCTTCGTATGGTCATAACGCACCACATAGAGAGCTGCATCCACATATCGTGCAAGTACCGGGGCATCTGCCAGCAATCCTGACGGGGCCGTATCAAATATGACAACATCCGCCTGCTTGATCAATGCCTGAACCAACGCCCGCATGCTCTTTGAACTCAGAAGCTTCGTATTTCCTTCGTCATTCTCACCACCGTAGAGCACCTTCAGACTTCCATTTTGCACTTCTACATTTACCATAGCATCCTTAATGGCAACTTCCTTTTTCAGAACCGCTCCAAGCCCAGGGTGCTTCTCCTGTTCATTCATCACACCCGCAACAGATGGGTTTCTCATATCACAGTCCACAAGGATTACCTTCTTCCCCTGCTTCGCGATTGAGATAGCCAGATTCGCCGCAAGGGTCGTCTTACCTTCTCCTGGAATGGAACTGGTAATCAGAAGAGACTGGAAACCATTCTCCTCCATATCCCGCATTACCTTAATTCTTATTTTTCGGATTGCTTCCACATATCCTTGTGAGATTCTTTCATTCAACAGACTTAACGTATTGTGAAATGTCTCTTTCTTACGCTTCTTCACCCGAATATACGGAACACTTCCACAATCCATCAGATTCAATTGCTTTTTTAATTCTTTCTTGGACTTCACCGTTCTTCTCTGCAACACATAGAGAACCAGTATGACACATCCAATCAAAGCTCCTTTTAAAGCGCCTCTCTTATAGGAACCTCGAATTACCTCTGAACGCTTTGTATCTGACGGAATTCCCGTCTCATCCAACACGGTGAGTTGCGTCTTTCCCACAACAAACTCTGCTACCTGCGGATAATTGTCTAACACAGAGACCAGTGTATTATACGCCACCTGCGGGTCATCTGCCGTCACAGAGATTGTGAGCAGGTTGGTTCCCTCATCCGCCTCTGCGCTAATCGTACCTGGAAGGGCATTCACTCCCAGATCTTCCGCCACTACATCTTCCAGAACACCGCTGGTAAGAATGTACGGAAATATCTGTGCCATATCCTGTGCAGAACTTCCAGTGGTAGAATTCACCGATACCGTCGCCGACGCAACATATTGAGACACATAAGTAGTTGTAGTAGTAAAATAATTCTTCACTGCAAAAAACACAGTCAAAACTACGATCAGCCACCATAACTTACGCACCCCTTGACAAAAATCAACCAGAAGCGACGTAAGATCTATCTTCTCAGGCGCTTCCCGAGATTCCTTCCCGGACATTTCTCTATAATCTTCCATATGCCTCAATTCCCTCTATTCTTATTATAATTCCCATAATGACCATATTGTCCATATCCATACTTGCCATAATAGCGTCCGACCGAGCTGTCTGCCACACTGGAAAATGTCTGCACTCCATTGAGCACAACACCCAGGATCTTCGTATGATTATCACGAAAATCATCCATAATATCATTAACATCTTCAGCCAGCATATAATTCTGTCTTACTACCATCAATACCGCGTCTGCACACTGTGCAAATACTTGCGCATCTCCCATGAGCCCTGCCGGTGGAGTATCAATGATTACATAATCCGCATATTTTCTACATGCATTCATCAACTTCGGAAGCTTATCTGTATGAAGGATCTCAGTGGAAGAAGAATAACAGTTTCTTCCGCCAAGGAAGAACAGATGCGGTCGTTCCCCTTTCATCAATATATCCGTCAGCACACCAGAACCTTTCAGGAATTCACCCAGCTCATTCTTCTCCTCAACCTTCAGATCAAAGATCAGGAACTGAGAAGGTCTGCGGATATCACCATCAACAAGAATAACCTTCTTCCCCTGCTCCGCAAGACTGATTGCAAGGTTCGCTGCCACCGTAGACTTTCCTTCATTCTCCGCGGTACTTGTAACCACCAGAACTTTGCGATCATCCTTCGCCATCTGGTATTCCACTTTCGCCGCCAGCTTCTTGTAACTCTCTACAAACGGGAAACTTGCAATTGGATTATCGATCAGCGCAGCAGATTTCTTATGATGTACGAACTCCTGTAACGTCTTGTATTTGAATTCATAACTAATCGCACCAAGACTTCTCGCATCCAGTTTCTTCTCAATCTCTTTCTCCTGCTTGACCGAATTCTGCATAAAGGATAAGAGGCCGAATAAGAGGACACATATTCCGGCTCCACCTAAGAATCCCTTCTTCATCTCTCTTCTCGTGTTCAATGGATTGGTCGATGCATAAGGCATCTTCGGTTCTTCCAGCACACTAAGGACTGCATTTCCCACCGTATAAATGGACACTTCTGAGTAGTGCTCCATGATCGTCCGGATAATATCTATGGAATCCTTCGCCGTATCTGCGGTCACATTAAGCGTGAGCAGATTGGTCCCTTCCTTTACCTCCGTAGTAATCTTCGCATCTACTTCTTCCATTCCAAGATTCTCACAGATAATCTTCTCCATGACATTACTTTTCAATACCTTTTCAAAGGTCTGTGCCATGCTGTATGCTGCTGAAAGATTACTGTAGGTATTATTACTTCCTTTGGAACCGACAACAAATGTAGCCGTCGTCGTATATTCCGGGACATACTGTACACTCGTTACTACATAGGTTAACATCGCTCCTGCAAGTGCTCCCAGAAGAATCACCCACCAATTCCTGAGAATATCCTGCACCAGAGTAAAAAGATCGACTCCCGAATCAACTGCTGCCGATATCTCGTCTCTATTTTTCTCGTCTCTGCTCATTCTATTCTCCTTCCACAACCACATACAACTTGGTAACTGCAGTCACACCACTGTCACCTGTATAAGTAAATTCCACCGTATAGACACCTGGATTCTCATAATCTACATAAGATGCAATTCCGATTGCCTCCCTGGTTCCGGCAATCATAGCACCATCCGCTTCATAAGTATATTCCGTCCCATTTTTCTCAATTCCAATCAGATAAGCAGCCGGATCAATGGGTTGATTCACAGTTGTATATGCGATATACTCTGACAAAAGCGGATACTCCTTATAATGCTCCTGACGGTCATCTGAATCCGTAATCGTCATCTCTGCCGCTACCGAACACACATCTCCTGCACTGTTGCTGACCTGCAGAGTCACCGGAAATGTTCCTGCCTGTCCACTATAATAACTGTTATCCACAATCGTACGAATCTGATTGGTCAGATCCCCATCCAGACAATCCTCCGCGGACAGATACTCTGACATCGTTGTATCCGCCTGATCTGTACTGGAAAAACGCAGAGGCTTCAGCATGTGGATCTTCGGAGACGTATAATCTGTATATTCCACCGTCCGTTCCAAAGTCGCCATATTATTGGCCTTATCAAAGACCACATACGTCACGGTACGCTTATTATTAATGAAATGTGACATCGCGGAGATTCGAATAGAATCTGTAATATCCCCATCTTTATTATCCTTCGCCGTGACCCCCTTTAAGAGAGCCTCCTCCTGATCTGCCACGCTGACGGACACCGTATCTTCCTTACACTGAATCTCCGGTGCCGTATGATCTTCCAACACTCTTACCTTCACCTGATATCCTGCAAACAGAATACACGACACGACAAATATTATACATATGACTATTCTTAATCTTCTCATACTCTACTTCCTTATCTATATATCATACTCAGAAAACTCGATTGGTTTCCGTTTCAATATGGGACTATTACTGCAGATTCTCTCAGGATTGTGTTTGAACACAAGATCTGTACATCTCTTAGAATACTCCTCACACACTTCCTCATATGCATCCAACATATACGGTGTCCTCTGAAACGGACTGTGTGCATCACTTGCCACAACAGAGACCAGATTATGCTTAAGCATACGATAAGCTATCCTTTGTGCCTTTCTTCCGAATCTCCCCTGAAAACTCCCCTTATTCACTTGTATCACACATCCGCTCAGTCTCCACTGATACGCAATCTGCGGCCGGTCCTGAATAAATTCATATCGCTCCGCATGTGCAACTACTGGCTTGGCACCTACCGCACACATCCTGCGCAGCAGATCCGTTGCAAAATCAGGATCTTCATCAAAAGAAAATTCCACCAACACATAGCGACTCTGATTGAGCGGCATAATCTTCCCATCCACAAGCAGATCCGGCAGATTATACGTCGCAAAAGCCTCCATTCCCGGATACAGCCTAAGCGGAATCTTCTCCCTTGCCAACGCCCGTACACTATCCTGGAACACCTTGACATAAGCATCGCTAAAATAATTATCAAAAAGCCCCGGCAGATTACAGTGCGGCGTCGCCACCATAGCTTTCACGCCACTGTCTACCGCCATTCTCGCCATCTCAAGAGTATCGTATATATCCTCCGCCCCGTCATCTATACCTGGTAAAATATGCGCATGTATATCTATCATTTTATCATCCTTTATTCATGCAATAATGTGTAATTATATCACAAAATGCATTCTCTGTGTAAAAAACTACTAAAAATCCATCGCCATCTTTCCAGCTTCTTCCTCTGACAGTTCGGTGACCGTCGTTTCCATCACCCGGTATACCCGCTGACACATATTCAACACACTCGGCCGGTGCGTCGTCACAATACAAGTCTTGTTCGGCCGCTGATTGATAATATTTCTCAGCACCTGGCGTTCCGTCGTTACATCTAATGCAGACGTCGCTTCATCCAGCAGTAGAATCGGGGCATCCCGAAGCACCGCCCTTGCAATGGCAATTCTCTGCGCCTGTCCCTCGGAAAAACCACGGCCTCTCTCACCGATATTACTGTTGATCGTCTCCGGCATCTTTCCGACAAAATCCCATGCACAGGACACCTTCAACGCCTCAATAATCTCCTCATCCGTGGCATCTTCCTTCACCATCCGCATATTTTCCGCAATCGTCCCCGACAGAATTGTATTTCCCTGTGGAACATAGGCAAAGAGATGTCTCGTCTCCACATTCATCTCCACTTCACTTCCATCCGATCCCTTCATGACTGCCTGTCCCGCTTCCGGACGAATCAATCCAAGGATCAGACGAATCATGGTTGTCTTACCTTCTCCAGACGGTCCTACCAAAGCCACGATCTCTCCCGGGCATGCTTGGAACGAAGACTTTGTAATTACCCGTGTTCCTTCCACATAGGAAAAATCCACATCCCGCATCCGCACTTCGAATCCATGCTCTGCAAGCGCATCCAGCTTACTGCTCTCCGCAATATGCACTTCCTTCGGAAGCTGTGCCAGTTCCCGGATACGGTGTGCAGAAATTGAACTGTTTAAAAAGTTCGGAATAATCGAAATCACATTATTAAACGCGGAATTCAGGTTGCCTCTCTGCTGCAAGAACAATGTCATCGTTCCATACGTAATATCATGCGTCCACAGACGGAACAGACAGTAGCCAAATGCCGCATACTGCACGATCATTCCCATGATTGACATGAATACCCCTGTCTTAATAGAGAACATATTGTACTCCAGGCTGACGTCCTTGTATTTTCTCTGCCATTCCCGCATCTTCTTTCCATATAAAGAAGATATTCCAAAAGACTTGATCGTATCAAAATTATAAAAAGTCTCCACCTCAAAAGTCATCATGTTACTATTCATCTCTTTGACTTTTCTTGCATACTCCCGCTGCTTTTTGATCAAAAACTTAGACATCAGAAGCATAACCGGTGCGCTTGCAAAAGCAAGCAGAGACATAACCTTGTCATAATGCCAGATCACTACAAACGTTGCTATAAAATTATAGACTGCGATCACAATCGTCGGAAGCCAGCTGATCGCATTACTGCTGACCGTGCTCACATCACTGTTAAAACGATTCAGCACATCACCATTGCTGTACTTATTAATCTCCAGCCAGTCTGCATCTATAATCTTATCAAATATATCCGCCTGAATATCATTATTAATATAGATACTCAGCTTTGCTGACACACGGTTGATCACATTGGAAAACACCAGACTGAACACCGCACTTCCCAGTGTGATCGCAATCATGATCCACAGCTTGCTCGTCTGATATCCGGTAATAATATCAATCATATACTTACTCGCCACACTGCTCACAAGCCCCATGGATGTACTGAATATACCAAGCAGCGTATAGAATATGATCGCACCCTTGTATCTCTTACTATAGGAAAAAATCCATTTCCAATCATCAATGATCTCCGAAAATGTCCCATCCTTCCATCTCTTTATCAATATATCCAACGATTCAAAGGATATTCCTCTTCCACTTTGATTTTCTTCCATCTAATTCCTCCACGTATCAGAACTCCTATCTTCTTATCTTCGCGTACACGCTCATGATCATACGTCGTACCGGTATCATATGAAGCCATACATGCTCAAAAAACTCCCACCAGAAGTCTCCGGGCTCTATCCATCTGCCCTTTCTCTGCACCTTTGTCACAATTGCAAAGATCTGTTCCCCAGGGACCGGCCCTTCTATGTCAGTCTGCGCATCCCCAACGATATAATATCCTTTCGGACGCACCTTCCAGATCCGGTGCATCACATACTGCCCGCTCTTCCTCTGAAAAAATACAATATCCCCCTTACGAAGTTCCCGGTCCGGCTGCCGGAAATACACATAGTCGCGTTCATGAATCAAGAACGGAGACATACTGCTGCCAGCCACCAGAAGGCTCACTTCCTTCCCCTCCTGTACCAGATCCTTCAATACAGATAAATACTCCTGCGTATCAACTCTTCTCATGGATAACCTCCACTCTGCCATATGCTTATACAGAAACATTGTAGCATAAATCGATACCTCATGGCACAGATTTCTTATTTTTAACACAAAAAATACACAGGTTATCGCCTGTGCCAGACTGTAGACAAATCAATAACTGTATCATGCAAAATAAATCCATCCTCATCATCCTGCCATGTTCCATGCCCGAACCACCTATTTACATGCAATGAGAAATCCGTATCATTAGGCTGTTCAGCAAGCCAGTTTTGTCTATTACATCCATCCGTTCCCCAGCAAGCTTCAAACTGTGTATAAAATTTATCATCTTTGGCAGTACCTACGCCAGGATTGAACTTTACAGCACATTCTGTCTGAGTATCCAAGAACATGGTATTATACTGTGTATTCTCATGACCTGGACTTATACATTGTACTTGCATTGGCGCTACATTGTATATTGGTTCTTTGCAAGCTGCGATATATTGATTAGCGATAAAAGTCTCTGCATACATCTGTGGCTTTTCATAGCTTATACGTTTCATTGTAATCCCCTCGTCTTTCCTATATTAAATATAAATAAAATTATCATTTTACGGAATAACAAGATGTTTTCATCGCATTTAATAGAAAATCAGAGAAGAGTTTTACACATTTTTTGCTAGAATCTATGTTGATAAATCCTTTTTATAAAAATGATTCGAAAAATGTCAATAAGTTTTTGCGATTTTTCCATATTTCACCGAAAAAAGTTATTGACTTTTCCACATAATGGCGAGTATAATTGTTTTGTAGAGTTAGGAAAATGATAATTTTACAGATTGTAACAATTAGGATTAGTGAAAAGTAAACGAATTATTCAAAGTAGATTATATTTGATGATAGTATGTGAGGGAGCGTAAGTTTATGAAAAGAGAGTATGTAACACCTATGATGATTGGAGAGAGATTTTCACCGAATGAATATATAGCAGCTTGTGGTGAAAGTGGGACAACATATAAATTTGTTTGTGATGCGCAAAGGAAGTGGGGAGCTAATTTGGGTGGCATTGTATATTTAGAAACAAATGGAGTAGATGGTTTGCAAAGGTCTGGAAGTAATCCTGACTCTCCTTTAGGACTATACCATAGTTGTAGTGCTACACATATTGTTGAATCAACAAGTGAGTTCTTAGATGGGTACTTTGAACCAACTGGAGTAATTGATGCAAGAGTACGTAAAGTAGTTATTTGGAGAGGCGAGGACGGACAGAATATTCATTGTACAACTAAGCTCAATAAAACAGACTGGGAAACAGCAAAATCATAAATTAGCAATATATATGACTGGAGTCTTTCTCCAGTCTTTTTCAATGTTATATCAGATATTCGAGGAGCGATTTATGGAATTAACAGAAGGTATGACGACAATTGAACAGGCACTAATGTCCCAGGCGAGTCTAAAACGTACTCCCATTAATGGTAGCCTGGAGCTTCTCCCTCTATGTAACATGAATTGTGATATGTGTTATGTCCGACTCAGTCGAGAGGAGATGGAGCGTCAGGGACGCATGCGTACTGGAGATGAATGGATAGAAATCGGAAGGCAGATGCAAAAAGCCGGCGTCTTGTTCTTGCTATTAACCGGTGGAGAGCCATTTTTGCACCCGGAATTCCGCCGAATCTATCTGGAGCTTCGAAATATGGGGATAATTTTGACGATTAACACGAATGGGACAATGATCAATGAAGAACTGGCGAGGTTTTTAGGGGAGAATAAGCCAAGGCGTGTAAATATTACATTATATGGTGCCAGTGATAAAGCATATGAAGATTTATGCCATTTTCCAGGAGGATTCCAAAAGACGATGGAAGGCATTCGTTTTCTGAGAGACTATGGGGTTGATGTAAAGATTGGCGGGAGCTTGACGAAAGCGAACCAGCATGAGATTGAGTCAATCATTGAGATTGGAGAGAAATTGGATGTTCCGGTGCGTATTGACACTTATATGATGCCAGCAACAAGAGAAAGGAGTATGCCGTATAATCTTCAATCCCGGGTAGAACCAGAGAAAGCGGCAGATATAAGGATACAGTCTTTGCGCAGAGAGATGGGGGAAGAACTTTTCGCACAGTATTCTCAAAACGTTATGGAAAATATAAAACGTGATGAGCAACAGATTAGCCAAAGAGGTATGTCCTGTTATGCGGGGAAAAGTTCATTTACCATTAACTGGCAGGGAGAGATGCGTCCTTGTGTTATCATGACAGAGCCGAGTCTGTCTGTGTTTGATGCGGGATTTGATGCTGCCTGGAAATATATTGTTGAAGAGACAGATAAGATTCTTCTGAGTGAGCAATGCAGTACTTGCCGGATGCGTTCTTTATGTAGAACTTGTGCTGCCAGTGCGTTCTTGGAAACGGGTAGTTACGAGGGAACACCGGAATACATGTGCAGATATACCCGAAAATCATTATGTCTCCTCTAATCTATAATATCATACTCCCGCAAAAGTTCCACCCGGCTCATTCCAATCTCCACGCCGCCCGGCTCTTCTTTGCTGTTCTTTCTTTTGCTCTTTAAGTAACCCACGATTCTCATGCCCCAGGCTACCGGCAAAAGCCACGGGCATTTTTTTATCCACGGATATCCTTTTTCCATATAGGCTTTCCCCGGGAACAGGGATGCCTTCACAGAAGCCACGGTATCTTTCTTTCCGCTTTCTGCTGCTGCCAGTGTAATATTAGAACTGTGCTTTCTCTCCATCGTGCTGTCTCCGAAGATGCCGCTGTCAAGGAGATCAAGAAGCAGATGATCACAGTTCACGTGTTCTTTCTGCAGGAACACCGGATAATGCGCTTTCTCAAAAGAGAATCCAAGATACTTCCGTCCTATCTCCGCCAGTCCATTCCAGAACCCTTCCATGCGTAATTCCTGTAATCTCCCGTATATATACTCCCAGTCAATATCAGCTCCGTAGTGTTCTGCCATCATGACCATATCACAGACCTGACGGATTCCAAATCCGCCATGAAGAAAGTGCTTCAGGCTGTGACAGAGCAGATAAAACAGGTGAAGCGTCGGACTCAGCGTCCAGATCTTCTGCCCCTGTATCACCTCACTGATACAGGTTTCAAATGCGTCTGCAAACTCTCTGTTCAGGTGTCCATATGCACCGGACTCTTCTGCAAACAGGTCAAAATGCATCTCAATATACACACCATTTTGCGGATTAATATAAGGAATCTCCTGCGGCAGATGTTCTGTATCGGGCTCTTCTCTCTGAAACCCTTCGGCCACCAGAATCTCGTCACATAGGGCAAAGTCTTCTTTCCGAACAAGAATATCTTCATCGCCGGACACGCGATAATCTGATTTCTCATACAGATTACGACAAATAATACCCTTCACAACCAGCGGGCGTACGCCCGCCTCACAGATCTTCTGATAAATACGCAGAAAACCATCTGCCCGCTGCATCTGCATCATAACATCCCGCATCGTATAATTCTTAAATGCTCCCGCAAGGCCGGCATATTCCGGTCTTCCAAGAAGCACATCGTTACGGATCTGTTCATAAACAGCAGCAGTCATCTTATGGATACCCGCCATCTGATATAATTCTTCTATTTCTTCAAACGCTTCCGGAAAATGATATTCTTTTCCATGCATAAAGCTTTCAAGAATTTTCAGGAATTCTTCCTGTACACGTGTAAGTCCCACCATCACAGAACCCTTTCCAGACATCTTACTGCCTCCTCTGAGATATCACATCCAAGTTCATACATCGGAACCTCTGCAATAATCTCCTCTATTTTATCCATCGCTTTCATCTGATACTCTGCATTCCACATATTGATGGTAATCTGAGCCATCAGCTTTTGTACCGCTTCGAATCCTTCGAGCCTCTCTATACTGTTCGTCCTGGCCTGGTGAAGCATCACAATCGCACGGATCGGATAAGATTCGTTATTACATATATCCGAGCTTCCGCAGACCGGCCAGCCGCAGGCATACCAGCCATCCTTTTCCCGAACCAGAAGAGACCGGTCTCCATTCACAGTTCGGGTTCCGCGATACTTCTCCCACAGATCAGCCTGCGTTGACTTCCCTGTCTCTGACGGTGCAGAAAATAGCACCGCTTCCCCCTCCCGGTACATATACGCCGAGTGTAAAATCAGGGAATCATGCTCCAGCATCAGTTTTTCTAACGCCAGCAGCGATACAAAGATTGTATCGTATACCAGCATTGGCGTAACCTTTTCATCAACCCATACCTGATATGGCATTCCTTGTTCTTCAAACAGGATCCCATACGGCTCTCTGGTTCCATGAAAATTCAGTATCCGGCATTCCATTCCCGGAGCCATCAAAAGTCGAAGCGTCTCTCTGCAAATCTCTCTCATATCAGGATTATTTTGCCTAATACCTTCTTCGACTTCTGCAAGAGATGATGTATATCTAATCTCGTACAGTCTGTCATTGTTCCCGGTATCCTCGCACGCAAATTTCTGCATATTCTCTGGAACCGGCATCCTTTCCGGCATATTCAGTTCTATTTTTACGTGACCAAATCGATATTGCTTTTTCACACCTTTTTCTCCTGTTGCTCTCCTATATCCACATATTCCGCATTTTCTTCTCCCGCTTTTACCTGTTCTCCATAAACGCCGTAATTGCCGTAGCGTCCATATCGATAACCGCCATATCCGCCGTAGCCTCCCAGAGCCCGTTCAGCACCGTTGAGAACTGCGCCTATAATCGGCAGTCTGGAAAGTGTCAGCATATCCATGCCCTCTGCAATCCTCTCTATTCTTGCATAGTCCTGCTTTACGACATAGAGCGCACAGTCTGCACATCTGGCAACTGCTGATGCATCCGCCAGCATTGCCGCCGGAGGGGTATCCAGAACCACATAATCATACCCGTCTTCCAGCTCATCCATAAGCTCTTCCACCCGTCCGGTACTAAGAAGTTTAATCGGATCCGACACCGCTTCTTTTCCAAAAAGCACATCGACTCCCCAATCGTCCAGTGTCTGGATTGCATCTTCTATATTTATTTTATTTCTCAGCACATCTGATATACCGTATTTTACATCAGCTTCTAATCCAAGAACTTTGCCAACAGAGGGATTTCTGAGATCCATATCAACCAGCGCAGTTTTCCTTCCTTTTTCAGCCAGAGACAGAGCCAGATTCGCGGCCAACGTAGATTTACCTTCGCCCGGCAAAGAGCTTGTCACCAGGATCACTCGTCCATCGAAGCGTTTTGTTTCCCGAATTACCCTTGTCCGGACGGTACGCATCGCTTCCAGAAATCCGTAACCAACTTTATCATTATAAATGTGGATATGCCTGTCAAACTGTTTACGGCGTTTCTTAAATGTAATCTTCGGTATAGATGCTATACAGGTTACACTCAAATATTTCTTAAAATCCTCTTCCCTCTGAATCGTATGATTCGTCAATGTATAGAAAAAAGCAAAAATCATCCAGAGTAAACTTCCGACAGCAGCGCCTTTGGCAAGGCTCATCCTCTTATCCATATAATTCCATGGTCTTGCTGCAATTCCCGAGTCATCCAGCACTTCTATCTGTATCTTACCCAGCACATACACACTGGCCTTGGGACAATTCTCCAAAATCGACTGCAGGATACCATATGCCATTCCTGCATCATCAGAGGTGACCTTCAGTATATAAAAATTTGCCGATTCCTTACTCTCTAATTCAATCTGCGCAGGAAAGGTGTCCAGTTCCAGATCCTCCATAACCATATTCTTCATCACATCCGACTGAAGAATGTACGGCAGACTCTCCTTCACCTGTTCGCTGCCACTGGTTCCTCCACTGATTACCGAGCTTCCCTCTGTATTCACTGAAAATGTTGCCTGACTCTGGTATTCCGGCTGATAATGGACTCTTGCGTAGATATAAAATCCTGCTGCCGTTATCAGGATACATATGATCAAAGAAATCCAGAACTTTCTAACTGTTTTCAGAAAATCTTCCAGAAAAGAAGTAATATCGATTAAATTGGGTTCTTCTTTATTACTCATATCTTATCAGGTATTCTCCTTTGGTTCTTTCTTCTTATAATATCCATAGCCATATCCGTATTTGTGCTGGTATCCGTCTGAACCCGGTGCCAGATTTCCAAAGATCCCGGTCTCCACATCATTCAGCACACACCCTAACAGATGGCATCCCGTCTTCTTGAAAATATCAATTGCATCGTTGATGTCCTTTGCTTTCGAACAGTTCTGTCTCACCACCAGCAGTCCCATCTCCGCATACTGCATAATCTCTTCCGCATCTGCCGCAAGATACATAGGTGGTGTATCTATGATAATATAGTCGGCTTCTGTCTGAAACTTCGCAAATACCTTTGACGCACTCCGGCTGCCAAGAAGTCTGGTTGCATTCTTATAGCTTCGGCTGCCCGCAAGAAGCTGTACTCCCGTATGCTCAATTTCGCGTATTGCAGCCTCCGGATCCGCTTTCCCTGCAAGTACACTGCCAATCTGAGGCTCTCCCTTTGTGTAGGTCTGTCCGAAGAGCTTAAACTGCGCCGGCTTACGAAGGTCAGCATCTACCAGAAGCACCTTTTTCCCACGTTTAGCAAGAGACAATGCCAGATTAGCCGACACCGTAGACTTTCCTTCATTTTCCTGAACACTGGTCACAAGGATCACTTTCTTTCCCCTTCGCCCCGCTTTATAGTCCAACTTCATACACAGCTTCTGGAACGTCTCGATATATCCGAAACTGGTAACCGGATGGGTAACCAGAAGTCCGGTCTTCTCCTTCTTCCGCCTCAGGTGGAACCCTTTATTCAGATTCTCATGATATATTGATGCAAACAGACGTGTATCTAGCTTTCTCTCTACATCATTCTCATTCTTAATATCATCCCTGAAATAATAATACAGCGCAAGCAGCAGGCTGAGTCCTGCCACCGTCACAAGAAATGCTTTTGCAAGGAGACGCTTTTCATCATATGCATCGATTGCCTGCATCGGTACTTTCGGCTCTTCCAGCACCTGAAGCACCATGTTGCCAAGCAGCTTCTCAGTCACTTCTCCGTAATGATCCAGTATACCGTTCATTACAAGCATGGCATCTCTCGGTGCAGCTGCCTGTACCTTCAACGTAATCATATTCGTATTCGGGATACTCTCACAGGATATGGTTCCCGGCAATGATGATACCTCAAGCGCCTCTGCCACTTTCTTCTGCAGCAGGCTGCTGGTAATGACCTCCTGAAATACCGATGCAGTCTCCTGTGCTCCGCTGGTACCACCGGATCCACTTTTCTCATATACCACAATGATTGCTTTGGTCTCAAACTGCGGTCGATACAGCCGGCTTGACACGATACCGCACCCCATGGCCGCGATGATGCCCGCCAGCAGGATCATCTGCCATTGTCTGAGCACACGCCGGATTATATTTACAATATCAATCTGTTCTGTCATCTTCTTAATGTCCTACTCTTCTACTACAATTATCAAATCCGTAGATGTACTGTTCCCCTCTACGCTCAATGTATAGGTCACTGTATATACTCCCGGCATGGATGTGTCCAGATTCGAATTGATCTGTACACCTCCCACTCCATACTCCTGTCCCCCAGCTGATGCACTCACTACAAAAGCTGCAGGATCCACAGCTTCTCCGACTTTACGATAAGCCAGATACTCTGACAGCTTAATCTCAGCGAAGCTTCCACTCGTATTCATCTGCATTCTTACCGGAAGCTTCAGTGTTGTCACATCGCCGCAGCTGTTCGTCACCTGCACCTCATACTGTGCCGTCATGGCATCCGCAGACATGGAAGTAATCTCAGTATCTATTACTACTATCTGACTGGTCAGATCTCCGTCAATGCAGTCTGTGGCATGCAAAGGTGCCAGTATATCAGACATCTCTGCATTCATAGTGCCTGCTTCCAGAGGACCATCCAGAGAGAATCTCGGAGATGTATAATCCGTATACCGGATCTTCCTCTGTGCCTTGCCTACGTGATTATCCTTATCAAATGCTGCATAGGTCACGATCCGTTCATGATCTCCCAACATCTTGGATATACTTTCAATAATAATCGTATCCGTCACATCTCCGTCTTTCTTATCTGCAGCCGTTACTCCATTCAGCAATTCTTCCTCCGTAACAGCGACAGATACCTCCAGCACCTCCGAGTCAAATGTAATCTCCGGTGTTGACCGGTCAAACCGACTGTAGAGCACCCACCGGTTCACAATATACAGAATCACCATGATAACTGCTGCCGCAAGCAACAGAATCTGAAGACGCCTACGTGTACTCTTCTTTGCCATTACCAGGTCTTATCCTCCTTCGTACATTCTACGAAACCAGCCTGTAATAACTGCGAGATAAATCCAACGGCATCTTTTCTTGCAGTTTCTTCATCTATCTCATATTCTTCAAGAATCATCTCTATCATCTCATCCAGACTGTCTGCCTTCTCCATATTCTCCCAGATAAATCTTGCCGTATCGCTCATGGTGATCAACCCGTTAAATTCCTGTGTTGTTGCACCAGTCGGAACCAGTACACACTCTCCCGCAATCTCTCTTAAAATAAATTCCTTTGCAATTCTCATCTTTCTAATCTCCTCTCCTGACTCTCTTATGTTATCTGTTGACTCAACTCTTCATCCGCATATGCCGCCATCAGGCGAAGCTTCTCCATCGTCATGGCACACATATAATCCGGCCGTTTCTGAAAATCTCCGGTCTCCGTATATGCACATGCTCCGCACACTGTACAAAATGCACGCTTGCCGCACTTCGTACATTCGGAAGGAAGAAACAGTTTGTCTCTCTCCTGCTTCACATATTCCCACGCCTTCTCAAATCCGCATTCAAATACCGGAATTCCCGGCTGATCCATGAACACGCACGGTGTCATCATACCCTTCCAGTTGATCCAGAAAGAACTCAATCCCGCCCTGCAAGGCAACGGTTCCGGGTCACATTCTCCCGGAAAATCTACTCCCTTATCATAACATTCAGCCATGGCTTTCGCAAGTTCCCGGAAGGCTTCCTCTGACAATTCATCCTGCCTGATCTTCACATATCCTTCTGCCGCTTTCTCCGGCGTAAGTCTCGCCTTCTCATCAAACTTGCATACACCCTTTCTGGAAGACGGAAACATATAAGAATCCACCTCCAAAGGGATATCCAGGTCATGGGCGATCTGCTGAATCTTCTCCAGATCCTCCCAGTTGTCCGGTGTCAGACTGCCATTTAGCTTCACCGGCACATGCCTCTCCTGCAAAAGATGAATCGCCCGCATTACCTGGGTAAAACCATGGGGATTGCGGCAAAGCTGCCCATATATCTCATCGGAAGAGCCATAGAGCGTAATATTCACTCTCCTTGGCAGATGTTCTGCCAGAAGGTCTGCATATTCTTCTGTTATTAATGTTCCATTCGTATTTAGCGTCAGGAATAGTCCCATCTCCGACAGTCCACGATACAGCCGGTCAAATTCCGGATACATGAATGGCTCCCCACCGGTCAGCAGCAGGAACAACATTCCTGCCTCCTTAGCTTCCCTTGCCAGAGCCAGCCAATCATCCGCCGTGCGCAGCCGCCCCTGGGCGCGCATCTCCTCCGTAGACAGCCGCAGAAAGCACATACGACAGTTCATGTTGCACAGAGGCAACAATTCAAAAGAACCACCCAGAGGAATACGCTTCCGGGTGGCTGAGATAACAAGACGCTCTTCTAATTTAGTTGTAGGGGTAAATGAATCCATAAAAACTCCTTTGTATGTAGATATAGAAAAAGTTATCTGAACCCGAAAGTTCGGATAACTCTCTATAGTTTATAATTGATTTAAGCGGAAGCATTAGGATGTTTTTCACCGCTAGATACAAGTTGAACTGTCAATGTATGATGCGCCGCCAGTTCTGTCTGAAATCCTCCTATATGATAATAACTTGAAGAAGATTCATAAGGACGATCTCCACCTTTATGAACAGTATTATTATCATTATAATCATTTACGCACTGTTCCAAATCATTTGCTGAATATTTATCTCCACCTATTATTACATTATATTTATTATAATTACAATAAGGCGTTTCACATGTTAATCTCCAACATGCTGCTACATATTCATTTGCCACAAATTCTTCGCTCTCGATCACTGGTTTAACATATTCTCTCTTCATACGCGTTCCACTCCCTCTTTTGTTTCTCTCGCCCTTATCAATTTTGACTTATTCGCCAATACTCTTTTTTACATACTACCAAAACATCCCCCTATTGTCAATCATAGCAAAAGCAATTGTAGATTGTACCAAAATAAATACAATCGTATTAGTTTTTCGAAAGAGTGCGCTGTCAGATCTTTGCCTTTTTCAAATTAGTTCCAGTACTTCTCCACCTCTTTTTCCGCCTGTTCCTTTGTAATCTCGAACTTCTTCATGATTCTCTCTATAGCCTCTTCCATGGAGATACCGAATTCTTTCATTATCTCTATTGTTCCTCGAAACATTCCACACTCTATTCCTTGCTCTATTCCTTGCTTTCTTCCTTGCTCTATTCCCTGCTCTACTCCATCATTATACAATTCTTCCAATGCTTTGCACATGTCCACCGTCTCCTTTCCTTCCATTCTTTCCACGTTTTCTTTTAACAGCTTCTCAGAATGCAGGAATTCCCGCATTACCTGGTAGGTTTCTTCATCTACATTCCGAAAGTATGCTTCTCTTTTATTCATATAGTCTAATAGTTCTTTTTTATTCCCTCTACATTTTAGCATACCCAATATTTCTTGTAAATCGCTCTGGAAGCGTTCCAGATGTTCTAGATTCCCTGCGTCTACAAGGTTGATTTGATAATTGGGCACGTATTTTTTTATTAATTCTTGGTCTGCTTCTCCTGCTCCCCATTGGAGCATACCGTACAGGTCTGTGCTTCCATCCCATTGTTCTGTGTCGTAATAGAAGACAAGTGTGATGACCGGCACCAGTCGGTCATCCTTCTTCCACTTGGACAGATATTCCGGGGCTGTCATCTTCTGTTTTTCTTCCTTTTCCCGTTCTTTCCACAATTGCTGGATCTGACCGACGTAGGACAGACTGTCGTAGAGCATGTTGCGCACGGCTTATATTTCTTTTGCAATAGAATTATATCTACATTCATATAGAAAAAGGGCATCTGAAAACGTATATTTTCAGACACCCTTCTATCGCTATCTATGAATCTTTTTTCATATCAGTTCCAGTACTTCTCCACCTCTTTTTCCGCCTGCTCCTTTGTAATCTCGAACTTCTTCATGATTCTTTCTATAGCCTCTTCCTTGGAAACTCCGAATTCTTTCATTATCTCTATTGTTCCTCGAAACATTCCACACTCTATTCCTTGCTTTCTTCCTTGCTCTATTCCTTGCTTTCTTCCTTGCTCTATTCCTTGCTTTCTTCCTTGCTCTATTCCCTGCTCTACTCCATCATTATACAATTCTTCCAATGCTTTGCACATGTCCACCGTCTCCTTTCCTTCCATTCTTTCCACTTTTTCTTTTAACATCTTCTCAGAATGCAGGAATTCCCGCATTACCTGGTAGGTTTCTTCATCTACATTCCGAAAGTATGCTTCTCTTTTATTCATATAGTCTAATAGTTCTTTTTTATTCCCTCTACATTTTAGCATACCCAATATTTCTTGTAAATCGCTCTGGAAGCGTTCCAGATGTTCTAGATTCCCTGCGTCTACAAGGTTGATTTGATAATTGGGCACGTATTTTTTTATTAATTCTCGGTCTGCTTCTCCTGCTCCCCATTGGAGCATACCGTACAGGTCTGTGCTTCCATCCCATTGTTCTGTGTCGTAATAGAAGACAAGTGTGATGACCGGCACCAGGCGGTCATCCTTCTTCCACTTGGACAAGAATTCCGGGGCTGTCATCTTCTGTTTTTCTTCCTTTTCCCGTTCTTTCCACAGTTGCTGAATCTGACCGACGTAAGACAAGCTGTCGTAAAGCATGTTGCGCACGGTCATGGCGTAATGTACTTTTTCCTGATTCTCACATGCCAGTAATACCAGTAGTGCTCCCTTTTTCCACCGCATTACGATATCCCGGTATCTGTGGATCTCCTGAACTTTTTGTTCTTTGTCTTCCAGCAGGATATCCGTTTCTCCTTCTGCCGACTCCAATTCCTCCGGCAATACCACCTGCTTTCCCCGGAATACGATCCCATTGTACAGATCTGAAAATCTTACCGGGTTGCTCATCCATTCTCTGACTGCTGCATTTCCTTTTCCCATGCATGTACCTCCTGATATTCATTTTCTCATCAAAATTGAATGCTTCGGCGAATTGCCTTTGACCTTCGAGACCGTCTTTGAAACGGTGATTCAGACGCAAGAATTGCCCGAGCGGGCTCGTCTGTGATTTTGATGTGATGCAAGTATAGCATGGCTTACATTTCTTTTGCAACAGAATTCTTTTTTGCCGCCTCATATGGAAAAGGCATCTGAAAACACATATTTTCAGATGCCCTTTATCGTTATCCATGAATCTTTATCGTTGCTATCTCTGGCCGGTTCCAGAATCTTGGAAGCAGCTGATGGTGGCTTCCAAGTCCGCTGGTTACGAATATATTCATATCGTCTTTCCGGTACATCCCGTGAACATATTCCGGGAACCATCCCTGATCTCCTCCGTACAGACCACCCAGAATCGGAAGTACCACCTGCCCTCCATGGATATGTCCGCTGATGACCAGATCCACATCCCAGACCGAAGATGCATTTCCGAAGCAGAAGCTCTCCGGGCGATGCGCCATCATGAGTTTTAGATGGTCGGTATTTTGATAATCTTCCAGGAAGCTTTTGACTGGCTCCGGTGTGTTCTTTGCATCGTCATTTCCATCCAGAGCAAATGCATAATCATACAGCCCGCCCAGCCGGAACTGCACTCCATTTACCTCAATATCTTCATATGATTTGTCCAACACAACTGCGCCTGCCGCCTCCAGCTGCCCAACCAGGTCCGTATGCCCGTTCTCCATATAAGAAACTTCATGATTTCCAAGAGAAAAATAGACTGGCGCAACGTCTTTTAACTGCCGGATAAGAGCACACGGCACATCTGCATCTTCAGAGTCTTCATTCAGAAAATCTCCACCCAGAAGAATAAGATCCGGCTCTTGTTCTTTTACCTTTTTTACCAGCCTCGCATTCTCTTCTCCGAACTCATGATCATGAAGATCTGATAATACTGCTACATTAATCTCTTGTCCTGGCTCCAGTTTCTCGCTTTGATATTCATAGTTCCGCACAATCAGCCAATGAGTAGAGCACCAGACCTCTCCCAGAATGAGGATAACAAGAAGAAGAACGATACTGATAGAGATTTGCCTATATCTTTTCACCGATTTACGTTCCACTTTCATATCAGCTCCAGTACTTCTCCACCTCTTCTTTTGCCTGTTCCTTTGTAATCTCGAATTTCTTCGAGATTCTTTCTATAGCCTCTTCCATAGAAATATTGAATTCCTTCATTGTCTCTATTGTTCCTCGAATCATTCCACGCTCTATTCCCTGCTCTATTCCATCATTATACAATTCATCCAATGCCTTACACATATCCACCGTTTCCTTTCCCTCTATCCTTTCTACGTTTTCTTTTAACATCTTTTCGGAATGCAGGAATTCTCGCATCACCTGGTAGGTTTCTTCGTCTACATTCCGAAAGTATGATTCTCTTTTATTCATATAGTCTAGCAGTTCTTTTTTATTCCCTCTACATTTTAGCATACCCAATATTTCTTGTAAATCGCTCTGGAAGCGTTCCAGATGTTCTAGATTTCCAGCGTCTACAAGGTTTATTCGATAATTAGGCACGTATTCTCTCAGCAGCTCTTGATTTCCTTCTCCCCATTGGAGCATGCCGTGTAGGTCTGTACTCCCATCCCATTGCTCTGTGTCGTAATAGAAGACAAGTGTGATAACCGGCACCAGGCGGTCATCCTTCTTCCACTTGGACAAGAATTCTGGGGCTGTCATCTTCTGTTTTTCTTCCTTTTCCCGTTCTTTCCACAGTTGCTGGATCTGCCCGGCATAGGACAAGCTGTCGTAGAGCATGTTGCGCACGGTCATGGCGTAATGTACTTTTTCCTGATTCTCACATGCCAGTAATACCAGTAGCGCTCCCTTTTTCCATCGCATTACAATATCCCGATATCTGTGTATTTCCTGTACTTTTTGTTCATTATCTTCCAGCAGGATATCCGTTTCTCCTTCTGCCGGCTCCAATTCCTCCGGCAATACCACCTGCTTTCCCTGAAATACGATTCCGTTATAGAGATCTGAAAATCGTACCGGATTACTCATCCATTCTCTGACTGCTGCATTTCCTTTTCCCATGCATGTACCTCCTGATATCCATTTTTCTCATCAAAACTGAATGCTTCGGCGAATTGCCTCTGACCTTCGAGACCGTCTTTGAAACGGCGATACAGACGCTGAATTAGTCCGAACGGACTCGTCTGTGATTTTGATGTGCTGCAAGTATATCATAAGCTGCTTTCCCTTTGCAACAGGATTTTATCGTACATTAAAACGGACTACATTAAAACGGACGCCTGTAAGGTCCCTGCCTTCAGACGTCCCTGAACATTCATTTTATCATTTAGGCAAATGATTTTCGAGCAGTTTCAGTCTTTCAATAAATCTTTCATATATCTCTTCTCTGCCTGCAAACCATTCTTTCTTCACTTCAGCCACCTGATTTAGTCCCACTTTTTCTACTGCTGCTAATGCCGCTTCCTTTTGCGTACATCTTTTCGAATCTGTCGTCAGACAGTTTGCCCCTTCCATCCTGTCATACGCCGAAAAAGCTTTGTTAAAATCCATCAGATCATAAAGTCTCTCCGGCTGATTATCGCTATTGCGAACAAGAAGTCCCCAGTTTCCCCAATGACGATCCGTATTCCCTACCAGGTAATCTAAAATATTCATCATATAATAAGAATAACTGTCAAGCTCCAGTATATAGTCCAGAGCATTCATATTCAGATTTAGAGCAAACACCTCAAAAGCTTCTCTGGAGACAAGACTATATTTAAGAGAAGTCATGATTTTACTGCATGAAACCAAAGTCCCATCAAATAACTCTTCTGAGTAAACCACCTGATTACATTGAAAACATTGACAGATCTTACTGGCAAGAATCTCGTTCTCAACAGCAAGACTTCCGCCATCCTTCAGAAGCCAGAAAGTATTGTTTTTTCTCAGCCATGCTTTTGGAAACGAACCATTTGTTGAAAGATCGTCAGCAATCAAATGGCTGTTTTCTATCGTCATCTGTCTGCCGCGCAATGCCACATCCACGAAAGCATTAGATAAATGATTTTCAAACAAATTTATTTCACGAAATGTAATCTTTTCTTCTTCTCGTTTTACCCAATAGATATCCGTAAGACTAAGGCAATGATAAGATAACGCAACCTGTGCACGCTCCTTATCTGTAGAAGCCTGGGTGGCACCGATACTGTTTAGCAATTCCTTCGCATATTCACGGTCAAGTGTCAGTACACGAGAAGCACACCAAAAATAAAAATTGGCAAGATTATTAATAAACGTATCCAGCTCTTCACCACCATCTTCCAGATACAGATTATATGGCATAAAATCCTGATCAAAAACAGTACAACGCCCCTGAGTATCTATCGAAGCGACTTTGCGCTCCCCATGCATAATCTGGTATTTTACGTAAGTATTATATGAATTATCTTGCGTTGAATTGTTCATCATCATTAAACGACGTCTTAACATCATAGTCATAACTCCACTTTCTTCACACGAATTTCACTGCTAAACTTATTGTAAAAGAATTTCATTTCATTTTCCATAGATATTTATTTTTTCTATCGTCAACACTTTTCATATGAACCTTTACATTTTTTCTTCCTTTTAAACACTCTTTTTACGTGGTATAATGATATCAGCATTATTTTACAGATTGGAGGCATCATTCGTTGAAGCATCATCGATTCTTACTTTCTCTGGCAAAAGTCGGAGTTATTACTATTATTACCATTGGTTTGGTATGCACAACGATTCAAAAAGCATCTGCATTAACCGAGGAGACCGAAGTCGAATCTGTGACATCAGAAAATTCTGAAGCGCAAAATGCAGAGAACTCTGGGGCAGCTGAAGTAAAGCCTTCAGATTCTGAGAATGCTTCGGATTCTGGGAATATTATTGATTCCGGCGAAGTCTCTGATCCTGAGGAGGGTACGGACTCTGACGATGCAAATGTTCCTGAGGATATTACAGATTCCGACGAGACTTCTGACCCTGGGGATAGTACGGACTCTGACGAGACTTCTGACCCTGAGGATGGTACGGATACCAGCGAGTCTTCTGAGGCCGAGGATAGTAAGGATTCCAACGAGGTCTCGAATTCTGAGGATGTTTCTGATTCCAACGAGGTCTCGGGTTCTGAGGATGTTTCTGATTCTAATGATGGTACGGATTCCAGTGAATCTTCTAAGACCGAGGATAAAAATAACGGTTCGGATTCCCATCAAACATCAGATGCAAAACCGAATCTGTCCACACAATCTGAGAAAACAACTTCTCCGAAAGCCACAATCCGGGACGAAAGTTCCGATGCTCTTTACATAAAACGAAGCTATAATCCATCCGAGACTTTTGTCGAGCTGAATAAGCGGATTAAATATAATGCCGCACTTCCTCTTGACAATATTCCGTCTTTTATCACTCAGGAGATGATTATCGCTGCATTAAAATGTCAGGACGAGACCGGATATCCAGCTTCCGTAACGATTGCTCAGATCATTCAGGAATCTGGCTTTGGTAAATACGGACCAGGGGGAGAAGACCATCAGGGGCTTTCTTATCTGGCTTACCAGTATTGCAACCTGTTTGGGGTTAAAGGTACCGGAACTGCCGGAAGTGTGAGCATGCGAACCGGGGAGCAGACTTCTTCCGGAAAATATTACACTACTACAGCCGATTTCCGTGTTTATAACACCTACACAGAATGTATCGAAGACCGCACGAAACTGATCAAACGAGCTTACAGTGACTTAATTTCCGGAGTAACAGATGCCAATACTTTTGCCGCTCGGATTGGTTCACGCTGGGCAACAAGTCTTCAATATTCTCAACATCTGATCCAGCATATGGAGCGCTATGATTTGTATCGTCTGGATCGCATGACACTTCTGGATTTCAGTGAAATGATCGGACAATTTTCTGATCCGTGTCCAGGTTCTTACCTGACAAGTTCTTTTGGCTATCGTGATTTTGACCACAAGTTCCATAAAGGCATTGACCTTGGCACTAACGGCGAGATTCTCCCCGTGTATGCTGCGGAATCCGGTACGGTTGTCAAGGCAGAATATGATAATCTTGCCGGTAACTGGGTTCTGATTGACCACAGAAATGGACTTACCACAAAATACATGCATTTCAGTCATACATTTGTCAAGGGAGGGCAGGAAGTTACCAAGGGGCAGCAGATTGGTCTTACCGGTACTACCGGAAGATCCACAGGAATACATTTACATTTTCAGGTAGAAGAAAATGGAGTTGCCGTAGATCCGACAACTTATCTTTCTACGGAAGAGTAATTTACACTGTCATCTATACATCAAATGATTAATATCAAAAAATAGGCTGGGAATCTGATATTACACCAAATTCTCAGCCTATTTATACATCTATATCTCATCCTCTGACAGTTCTGGAATCTGTTCAGCTTCTATCTCCGCACCAAGTTTTTCAAACAAGTCTTCATCCACAATATCTTTCTGCAAATTTGTCACATTATCCAGAATCTGTGTAAATTCTGCCGATAATGCACGCAAGGAATTAGAATATTGCTGAAGAATATTTGCGCAATATTCTTTATAGACTTCTTTCATCTTCTCTTTTTCCTCAATAACATTTTTCTGCTCTGCAGCGAGGTTTCCGAGTTTTTTATTTAATTCCATATTCAGCATATCTGATGCTTGAAGGCGTTTTTCATACCCTTCTATCAATTCTTTCTCTTTTTCCTGCTGTTCCTCTGTAAATTTTCGAAACAGATCCACGATAACACCAATCTTCTTGTAGACATCTTCTTTGTCATATCCGCCAAAAAAAGCTTTCTTAATCTTCATGTCATTAATATACTCATTAATTTCCTGCAATCTATCCATGTAAATACACCTGCTTTCTCAAGTTATTCTCTATTCGTAAAAAAATCAAATCTCCAATTTCTTATTTTGCTTCTTCACTCTCGCCAGCAACTCCCAGAAGCTCACGTAATCCTTTATGCTCATTGTAGAAATTTTCCAGACGTTCAGATATCTCAACCCATCGCTTTTCAACATTTTCCCGGGCTTCCTGTTCCATCTCTTCGCAACGCTCTTTCGTCTTTCGCTCCATCTCTTCGCAAATCTGCTCTTGCTGTCCGCTTAATGATTGGATATTTTCCAGATACTGCTGTGCTGCTGCCTGCGCCGCTTCAAATACTCCATTAAGCAGAACCGATGCCTCTGCAATGGATCCTGCCTTATCCAGACATATTTGTCTATCGTCCAATTTCTTCTTAAGCTCACTTACCTCAGCACGAAGTTCTTCAACCTCTTTGCTCTGTGAAATCAGCATTTCCAGCAATTCTTCTCTCTTTAATCTACGAAGTTCTTTATCTGTCATAGACCTGTTCCTGCCTTTCATTATCAATAAGTTTATTATATATTAGCGTCAAAGCAATTACAATGTTTTTACAATCCCTTGAATATAACACTGTGATCATTTTCCAGTTTCCTACATCTGATTGTAACACGGCTTTTTCCTCCGTAAGTACATGTAAATAATGTCATATCCCATTCTCCTGCATGCATATCTTCCACTGCCGTTCCCGGAATTGTTTCAATATCATCAACCTGATATTGAAATATATGCCCATCTACATCTCTAAAAGATATCTCTTCGCCGATTGCCAGATTTTTAAGTCCGCCAAAATGTCTGCTATAGTTATGACCTGCTATGATCATATCATTACTATAGGCTGAACCTTTATATCTGCATGGGGAACGTCTCAGATTCGGATAGCTCCAATTTCCGGCCACAGGAAGCTCCAGTCCAAGAGAAGGAACTGTCAATATTCCAATATAATCTACTCCGTCAATTGTCAAGACAGGCATCTCCATATCCGGATATATTTCATAGAGTGGTTTTTCATCTGCATCGTCAGAACTTACGTTTTCATCCTGCCCGTCTTTTATCTGATTAAGAATCTCTTCCGACATATTTTCTGCCTTTTTTGACTCCCATATATTATAAACCATGAGTAAAAAGGCCGCTGCAATCAGCAACAGCCCTATCGTCATTAGTAATTTTCCTGCCTTACGCTTCATTTTACTTATCCTCTTTTTTATCTTTTTTGCTGAAAATCCATCCCACCAAATATAGTACTATTCCGACCAGGGCAAGAAACGGTACCGGCCACCAGAGCTGCCCAGTCTGCGGAAGCTTTGAGCCAGATGTATTTGTACTCTTTACTGTTGACTTATCAGCCGTATTCGTAATGATCCACTTTTGTCCATCCTGATGAACTGCCGCTGTATAGCCCTTTGGAACATCCTTCTCTTTGACCGTCCATTCATATCTGGCAGAAAGCTCCTTCCATTCATACTGCCAGTTATTATCTTTATTCAGCTTTACCGATTCGCCATACGGTTTACCATCTTTCAAAAGCTGCACAGTAATCTCTTTTGGCCGTGAATCTTCCACTCCTGCGTCTTTCCAGATTTTAACTACCGTAATATCATTTTTTTCATATTTATCTACAGATGATTCTTTCACTGTGATCTCCGGAGTATTATACCACACCCCTTCTTCAGTCCGGTTCGGAATCGTTACAAGCGACGGACTCGAAATGTAAATATATTCTTCATCTTCTGTTCTCTCGCCTGTAACCAGATACAGACCTTTTTGTAGTCCTGTCCAAAGAATCTGACCGTTCTTGTCTGTCATATCCTGATGTACAGGCAAAATATCTTTGTCACTATTTACACATTCAGACAGTTCTTTAGCTAATACTCTCCACCCCTCACTATCCAGGTTTTCAAAATCTGCAGCGTCTTTCGGAACCCAATCCGCTATATTATCGAATTTACCCGTCTCAGAAAAATCTGCCACCTTATATAACGAAAATATTTTTCCTTCTGATTTTGAATGGAGCGTCAGACTTCCTGTCTCTGTTTTATCTCCATTAAAGTCTGCTTGAACCCTCAGTGGAAAAATCATGATACATATAAGCAGAGTGATAATTATCTGGAATTTTTGAAATAGTCTTTTTTTACTTCCCACTCTTTACCTCCTCCTTCTTTCTCTTTCAACGTTTTCGATAGTGTATCAATAGCCATACTAACAGCAGCAGTAAAATCGGGACTGCTACTACAGGTGCAACTAATAAAGGTTCAATCTGCATCGCATCAGCAGTAACTTTCACCGAATCACCAGTATAAGTTGTCCTGTGTCCTCTTACCAGAAGTCGGTGGCTGTTTACCCCATAAGGAGTACAGGTTACCAGAGTACAATAATCCTTTCCTTCCTCAATCTCCAATGCCGACATCTCATCTGGCTCTACAATTAAAATTTTATCCACTTCATAAGCAAGCGTCTCATCCAACACTTGCAAAAAAAAGATATCTCCTTCTACCAATTGGTCTAAATCAGTAAATAACCTCGCTGACGGCAGTCCCCGATGTCCGGATACTACACAATGTGTACTCTCCCCTCCTACCGGAAGAGAAGACCCTTCCAGATGCCCAATAGCAATCTGAAGCACGGCTTCATCAATTCCGTGGTAAATTGGCAGCTGTGTCTTAATCTTAGGGATCTCAATATACCCCATGATTCCGGTTCCACCTACATTTAAGAGAGTTTCATATTCCTCTTTGTCTTCCTCTGATAATGTCCAACGGTCTGTTTTCTCCAAAAGCCTATTATTATATTCCTCCGCTTCCTGACGGATTCTGGCATAATCCTCTTTCGTCAAATCTGAAACTGCTTCCACATAGCTTGCAATTGCTCTTGACTGATGAAAAGAATTCCAGTAATCGCTAAGAGTAGGATACAGCAGTAAGGAGATGCCTACAAACAGAATAAAAACTAATATAATCGTTGACTTATTCTTTTTTATCCATCCCATAGAACTCTCCTTACTGTTGTATCAGACTGCGGCGCAGGCACACGAATGTGCCCCGCCGCCAATTCTTTATTATGACAAGAATCTCTTTTACAACATGCCATTTATATCTTTTATTTCTCACTGCTCATGCGTTTTTTTGAAACCAATAAAACTACTGCAAACAGTACAAGTAATCCACCAAGAATGTAAAAGATTGTCGTTCCCATTCCGCCAGTCTCCGGTAATGTAGAACCAGCTTTGTTTACAACATCAGCGGACAGAGAACCTTCTGTAGTGCTAGATGTAAATGTAATCTCACCAGTCGTTGCATTTCCACTCAGGGATGTAAGAGCAGGATTATCAGACAGAACATCATGCTCTGCAGTAATTGTAAACTCGATTGGTTCAATGGTGTTATATCCAGCAGGTGTTTTTGTCTCAGTCAGACGATATTTTCCATCATCAAGACCTGAGAATGTGAAAGTCGTTCCATCTTCACTCTTAACTACTGTGATAGCTTCCCATTTATCTGTCTCTTTATTATACTTCTCCAGAGTAAATTCTGCACCTGTCAAAGGTTTGTTTTCGTCGTCAACCTTATTGATGATTGTCTTGTATGTAAATACGATAACTACATCTTCTGGAGTATTACCAGTCTCATTGTCGCTCTCTTCGGATTTATTCGGGTTGTTGGAGTACTCCAGATAAACCTCATTCGGGTTACCGGCAGAGCCAAGTACTGCACTATTATTCAGAGTAGCTGTATATTCTACTGTGATTACAGAGCTGTTTCCGGCGCCAAGTGCTTTCACATCATCACAGGAAACCGTGAGAGTAGTTGTTCCGTCATCATTACTCGTAGGAGTAATCGTAAATCCATTTGTTTCTTCACCACCAATATAAACCTTTGCATCATTGTTGTAAGTCAGACCCTTGGATAATGTATCGTGGAATACAACCTTGTACGTTGTGTAAGAAGAAACATTGTCAGCTAAGGTAGCTTTTAACTGGAATGGAATGGAATCGCCGATATCATAGTCAGCAGAATCCTGCCAGTCAGTCATAACATCATCAGTGGAATCATTGATATCCTTTACTTTTTTCTCAACTTCCGGAACATCAGACTTTGGATTTGTTGTAACATTTCCTACAACTTTAATGATGTATTCTGTGTAAGCATCTCCTTCACCTGTCACAGAACCGTCCTGATCCTTTACCAGATAGTAACCTGCTGCCAAGCCAGAGATTACATATTTACCATCTGTTACTGTACTTGCAGAGCCTGCTGCAGTTGTTAAATAAGGTGCAACTTCCTTTGCGAATGCCTTCGCATCGGCTTCTGTTTTTAATGTTTCGGCTTTAGCAGCAGCGTCTCCTAAAGCTGTCTGACCTGCTTCTGACACACCAGAGCCCCATACAATATTACTAAGAACTTTACCACCATCTTCATTGGTGCTCAGATCACCAGTAAAGATCTGATATGCCTCGTAGGTATGTCTTTCTGCAGAATTATTAATTGTAATGGAATATGTTTCTTCTGCCATTGCAGTAATTGCTACGGACATCATCATCATCATTGCAAGCAATAATCCAAGAATTTTTTTTGCTTTTTTCATGTCTCTCTTTTCCTTTCATTTTATATTTTGCTTTTAAGCAATATTATTTCTATCCAAATTCAATGCGGGCACAATCATTTGCCGCAAAAGGAGGCTTAACCTTCTGACCTCCTTCCTTTTTTGCACCTCATACTGAATCCATACAAAAGGCCGGCTGCAATAATAAGCAAACCTCCCATTGTAAACGGAAGAGTACCATCTCCACCTGTATCGGGGAGTGATGTGTAATGCACTTTGTTAGTTACGGTTACAGTAACAGGGGATTCTCCATCATTCGAAATCGTTATTTCAGGACCATTTGTATAAATAACATCAAAAGTCTTTTTATCTACCGTAGCTAACATATTATTTTTTATCGGCTGATCCGTATCATCCAACTCATATATGTAATAAGTCTTTCCCAACTCCAGATTTGTAAATTTTGCCTTGCCATCTTCAGGCGTCACACTATTGTTCTCATACGTGATTGTCCCTACCTGAAGTGGATCTCCATTAGCCGCTTCATTATCGTATATTCCAAAACGATAAGTACCATTTATTTTATTCACTGATCCATCATTCGCATCTTCAAACTTCTTTTCTACATAGGCTTCACCTTTATGATTCGCGATTTCGCAAGTATAAGTACTACTGTCGTAATGGATATCCACACCATCAGGATAATCCGGATATGTGCCATCTTCATCCGCTTTGGCCACTATGAAGTATCTCGGTGTACTATCCAGGACATAACCATCCGGCGCCGTAATTTCAGTAATTTGATAAACGGTGTTGTATTGCATCAATGGCTCTTTTCCGAATTTAAGTTTACCAGAATCATCTGTAGTGCCTGTCCAGATACGGGAGTCATCTGTCGATGGGGTAAATATACCATTTTCCATCGTTCCTTCTTGCATCGTAAATGTCGCCCCAGCCAAAACACTGGTTAGGTCATTCTGATCATATTTTACAATCTCAACAAATGGTGTCCCAGTACCTCCTGCGGTACCGCCTACAGAATAAGAGTAGTCCTTAATTTCCACGCTACTTCCGCCAGTTGTCGCATAACCTTCCCAGTAAGCATCATTTTTAATTGCTACTGTTGTATTTGGTGCCGCTTGCACTTTTGCCTTATAACTGATGGTCAATGGCTGATTATCCGGCACAGTGATTTTCAATATTTGTCCTTCTTGCGATGCAGTAAACTCTACTGTTTCCTGCGCCTTCGTATTAACTACTGCAATAGAAGTCGGATCCAATTTCAGAGTATCAGATAAAGTATCTACAACTGTAAGTGTATCTGTTCCTTCCAACAAATCTTCACCTAAAGGATTCACTTTAATGGTAAATGGAATAATACTTTCACCCTCTGTTGCCTCTTTTTCCATAGTTGAAGTAGATATCGCCACACCGTTCACATCTGAATCCAGTTCATTTCCGCCTTCCGTATACAAAATTGCCTTGTTATTAAAATCTTTGCTCTCGCCGCCAAGTAACACCTCCGGATCAGTTACCCTACAGACCACTTGAAAATCAACGGAATAAACATCCTCTTCCCCACCGGCGATCAGATTATCGACATCCCAACACACCTGATTACCATTAGTATAATAATAACTATTTAATGCATTTTCACCATCAAGTGCTTTATACATGGTATGCTCAGTCCATCCAGACCCAAGACCTGTAATCTGTATCATCTGTGCTCCAGGAGTTCCTCGCGCTTTAGAGCCACGCCATTTAATACGAGCATAGGCAATCTCCATGCCATCCGGTATCTGATCCACAATGCGATAACGTCCAGAGAGATCTCCGCCAAAATTAACTTTGACGGCCCATGAAACATAATAACCCGGCTCAGGCAGACATTCTTTGAAAACTGTTCCCCCATGGTCGCTGGTCTTCGTAACAATATTTTCTCCATCATAAGTGAAAGTTGTACCCAACTCCTTCAGAATATTTGAACCACCATAAAGAGTCTTACTTGCATTCCCCCGATCCTGCCAATCAGTACCATTGTCACTACTCTTTAAATAATTATAATATGTGCAGCTATTACGATTATCTGGGATAAATTCCGGCGCAAGTTTAACTATAATATACATAGAAGTCTCTTCTCCCAATGTAACTGTCTCGTTCATCTGAATTGTCAATTCGCTGAAAGCATCTTCCCCGTTCAGCTTTCTTGAATTAGACAATGTCGCTGTATAACAAGAACCATTAAGCTTTGTCAGAGTTCCTCTTTCCAATGCTTCCGCCACATCACTGCAATCAGTAAGATCTGTGCCATCCGGGAATGAACCAGTAAAAATGCCAACTAATGAATCTCTTCGAAAAACCATAGCACTTTGACTGGTTGTATAATCCTGTAGATAGGTTCCGGCTTTAAAATCTGTTCCGTCCACCTTAATAGCCCAATATAAAGCACCGTTTGACCAACTTCCCTCCGAAGTTTTCGCCCCTTCATAATACCAGGCCGACTTATGTGCCTCAAAACTGTTGCCACCTTCTACTGTAACTTCAGCCGATCCTTCAATGCCTGTAAGAATAAATATGACATCCTCCCCTATAATAATATCACCACTCAGTTGAAAAGTATTCGCTACAACGACCTGACTGACTCCTTCTATCTGTACAGGTTTTGCATAATAAATCAAACGATAAGCATATTTATTATCCGATATCCCTAACTCTTTTAGTGTAAAATCAAATGTCTGAGTTCTATCTATCTTAACCCAAACCGTTTCCTTCACCACATCACTATCATCCGGATCATAAGCTTCGACTTTGACATAGCCAACAAACTGCATATATTGATTACCCAATGTATCTTTCATAGAAGCTGATGTCACATCCCAGTCCCCCAGTTCATTAACCGTAACCGTGTAACAATAACTTCCGGCTGGTGCAGTAAACCTATCTGGTGGAGAACTTTCTTTCACAGGAATATCTCCGGTAGCGTCATAAACATTACCACTAATCACTATATTTTCATCCGTTTTTAAAGGATCACCCACCAGCTTTTTTGCCCAATGGTCATACTGAATTGTCTTTGTATTATTATAAGCCTGCAGCCATTTATTATTTCCATTTTTAGCATTATCCGAATATGCTAATGCACGGTTTTTTACGCTTAACTGCTTTCCACCGGACTCTCCGATTGCTTCCAATCCAACTCGAACCTGATACTGGATACAACGCACAGAACCTGGTTCCATATCCCCAACATAGGCGACAAAACCTTTTTTATCAGAATTCAATGCCGGATTATTGGGGATTTCTTCACTCTTCTCAAACTGAAGTTCTTCTCCTGTAGCTGTTTTATTACTGAAAAGTTTAAAAGAGTCATCTACATAGCTGATATACTGAAGACTATCTGCAAATGTGGCATTGGCAGTATTATTCAGGCTGTCTTCAATCCGAACATTTTCCAAAACAAATTTATTCGTAGATGCAGCCTCTATCCAAACTGTATAAGTAATAGTATAACTTCCATCTTCCTCATTCCGAATGGCTTCAGAAGCACTTTTCTTCATATTAAGAGTCGCTTTCGGTTCAAAATTAGCTGTATCCGTATCCCTTGGATTATCTTTTGAATAAACGTCCGCTTCATTAGAAATAACTTTATTCGTACTGTTTTGAATATAGGTATAGCCTTTCTCTAATTTTACTTGATAAGTCAACGTCCGCACTTCGTTAGCCGCCATATCTCCAATTACCCATACCAACGAACCCGGTTCTTCTATAGAAGTAGTGTCTTTATAAATTGAACCATGAGCCATACCATCAGCAATGGTTTCACTGGGACTTCCGGAACTGTCAAGTGCTGTTTCCGTAGTACTCAAACCAACATAAGAAACATAGTTTCCATTTGCCGAAAAAGTATCCACCACTTTTACATCCGGGCAGCCATCAATACCAGCAGTTACAGTTAGCGTATACTCCAGATAGTCTCCGTCCTCAGTTTTGATGATTTCCGGTTCTACAGACTTGACCACATCTACATTTCCATATTTAGAAATAATCTCTGATTCAAAATTAGCTTCAATTGTTACATCGCCAACTATAATTTCTGTTTTTCCTTCTTCGCCAACCTCCGAAAGATTAATCTGGCTTTCCACATAAAATGTTCCATCCAGAGTCGTATTTCCACCATTTTGCAACTCACGAAGCCAGGTTTCATCAAACGTTATAGTCAAAATATTATTCTCAACCGTAATCGTTCCGACTGTTTTACCACCACTTGTCACTTCACCATTTGCTACAGGATCTCTTAAAATTGAAGGAAGCGTATAAGTCAGCTTGCCACCATTACTCAGAAGAGTCTCCAGTGGAACATTCTTATAAGTAACATCCAACCTAAGATCTGCATCACCTGGGATAGTAGCGTCTTTTATTGTGAGCCAGTCGGATGTACCTTTTTCTCGATACTTTAACTCAGCGTCTGTGATATAAGGCGACACATTTATTGCTTCTGTAACTTCTTCCGTATTATCCAATACGTCATCAACCTCATCTTCCGAAAGCACATCCATTCCATGTGCTTCTGCCGTCAATAAATCACTCTCTTCTGACTCTTCTTCCTCAGAAGTATCCTGTGCTGTATCCTTCTCTACATCATCTTTCGCTTTATCAGTATCTTCCTCTGTATCTGATCTTTCCGGATAACACTCTTCTGTGTGCTGATGCTCCAAAACCTCTGTTTTTCCACAGACTAATTTTCCCTCCTCCATACATTTATCAGTATGAGTATGAAGGAGTACTTCCTCTTTCTCACAAACTAAAGTTTTTTCTGTTACATAGCAATCCTCAGTATGGGTATGCCCGGCACTTTCTTCTTTCTCACAACTCAGCACCTTATCCCATTGGTAACAATCATCTGTGTGTTCGTGCTCCGCTCTTTCACATATTAAATTACCCTCTTCATCATAGCAGTCTTCACTGTGAGTGTGCTCTTCCTGTGTGCAGATCAAATCTGCTTTCTTGCTGATATAGCAGTCATCCTCATGAACATGACCTTCTGACTCCTCCTGTCCGCAGACAAGTTTTTTCTCCTCCTGGTAGCAGGAAGCTTGATGTTCATGTTCTTCCACCTCTGGAAGATCACAGAGCAATTTTCCAGACTGATCATAACAGTTCTCGTCATGTGTATGCACTACAAAATCTGCATAACCACAGATAAGATTTTGTTCGCTATCGTAACATTCTTTTGAATGTTGATGTATCTCCAGACCGCAATTCGTAGTCTTTTCCATCGTAATTGCCGGCAAGATCAACATATAAGTAGTAATAAAAATCACAACTGCTGCCATACAAGTAACAACTTTATACCATAATTTTTTTCTTTTATTTTTCTTTATGTATTTTTCAGCCTGCTTTCGCACTCTTTCAAACAAAACACTTCCTCCTTTCCATTTATTCTCAAATTTTCGTAAATCTCATTAATGGCCAGACTCTAAAAACAATTGTACCAACAATCTGTTCTTCGGAAACACATCCGACCATATTATTTCTTGAATCAACAGATACATTTCTATGGTCACCCATTACAAAATAACGCTCATCTGGAACTTGGTATGGTAATTCAATATTACAGTCCCCTAATGCCTTTTCGTTCAAATAAGGCTCGTCCAGCATCTCATTATTAACGAATACATTCCCTTCTTCATCAATATCTACCCAATCACCCGGACCGGCAATTACCCTTTTTACAAGAATTTTATTATTAAAATAAAAGGCAATAATATCTCCCGTTTTCATATCAGATGACTTAACTGATACAACTATATCTCCCTCTTCCAGAGTCGGCGTCATAGATGTTCCATATATTTGCAGCACAGGAGTCCACAGTGTTGCAACCAAAACAGCAATCGCCGCAACAACTACCAGTGTATAAATCGTACTGCGAAGCACACCAGCATAGCGATGCCTATACCTTTCACGCTTTAATTCCGCTTCCAATTGTTCAATTTCCGGTATCTGCAATTCTCGTTTATGTTTCATTTTATCCCCATTCAATCTCATCGAGCATCTGGAATCTTCCCGTACCCTATAATCCTTATATCCGTCAAATCATAAATCACATAGTTCACACTATCATCCGTATCCCCTTCAACGGTCTTTATCTTCGCACAAGAAACATCCGTAGCAGGTATCACTTCAGCAACTATTCCAACATGATCAGCAATTTTTCGGCTTGCTGGATCATTCATATCCAAAAAAATCAGATCACCAGATGTTGGTGTGTATTTACTGGCATCACGATAAATCCCATCTTTTCTCTTCCGGAGCTTTTGGACCCACTGATTGCACTCTGTCTCAAGAGGAAAACTTTTTACCTTTGCATAACTTAAACAAAATGATACAAATACAGCACTCCAGTCTTCATCATTGCTCTCAGTATATCCCACCTGACTCTCAGCAATCGCCAGCACATCCTCTGACCAGTCACCTGTCAGATCCACGTGCTCTGCCCCATTTTTCCATTCCTCTCTGAACTCTTTTTCCACATCAGAATTCTTTCTTGACATTACATACCAATCATTCGAATATAAATAAGCACATACACATAAAACGCCAAGTACGGCAAGCACAATCAAAACCTTTATTATCTTATCCCGACGAGCACGCTTTTGCTGCCATAATAGATATTCAGCAGCATACGATAAAATATCGTCGTTACGATTGTCCATATGCATATCCTCCGCGAGTCCATTTGCCTTTCTTAAATATCTTTAATTTATTTCAATCATCTATTCCTAAGTACATATAATTTTAATCTATGTTCCGCATAATATCAATATTTTTAGTAATAATTCTTATTTTTCTTTTCATAGATTTAACATTTTCCTGAACAGAATTTAACGTCTTTCATATCGTAATCTTATTACGATAAAAAAGGAGTTTTCTATATGAAAGAAAATACACTAAACAAATAATCAGTACCTTCTTAATAAAGCCACACCCCTCTCCTATGATTCTCGTTCGGTAAACTGGGAAAATTCATCCGAAGAGGCCACCGGTGAAACAAACTACATTATAATCCCCAGCTTTGACGAAATATCACTGGAAGCGGGAAGTGATCAGGCAAATATTACTCTGGCAAACCCTTCCGACAATACATGCAACTTCCAGTTTCAACTAATATTAGAAGATGACAGCGAAACCATTTACCTTTCTAAAATGGTCGCTCCCGGCTCGATTGTAATTGCTTCCATGATTTGTTTGATTTTCATAGGATTTCTCTGCCTACTAATTAATTGAATTTTGCCTGATTTGGCATTGATTTGTTACAGATTATTAGAACCCTGGGCTGTGAATTCACTTCACATGCCCAGAGTATTAATTGAAAATATTGTCATGCATATATCAAGTAATTTAAATTCGTTAGCATTAGGCATTAAGTTTCGGATAAATATCTTCCATAAATTCATCATAAATCGCAAACAATTCATCAATGCATTTCTTATATTGTTTTACCATTGCAATAATTTCATCAGATTTCTTTGCAACATCTTTGGAACTTCTTAGCTTTGCAAACTCTTTAGGCATCCGTATTAATTGTTTCCGATAAGTTTCATATTTAGGCCATACTTGAACTATTTGACTATAAGAGAAGTTTCTCAATTGTGTACTTAAGTGTTCTCTCAATATAATTCCTAAAATATCAGCACAATCAAAAAACGCACGAAAGATATGCCCAAGTGCTTTACTTAAATTGCTTTTTACGTATTCCTGATCTTCTTTATTCAGATCTTCTAAAGAAACGCTACACATACGAGAATATGCTCGAACAATATGTTCAAGAGAATCTCTTTGCTCCTTAATTGGTTGAATAAAAGAACTAAAATCGCTTTCTAATTCTTCTGATAAAATATACAATTCTTTTGTCGTATTATGAATAAAACTATAATCGTTCCAAAAATTTTTTATATAATCATCCATGAATACACCTGCAAATAATCTTATGGAAAATATATCGTTTTTTCTAATTCATATAATTCATCTACGGACTTTATTCGTCCCTGCCCCAATCGAACAGAACCACGTATCTTACTACTATATTTCTTTGAAACTGAACGAATTTTATCTATGTCATTAGTAAAAGGTGGCAAGGAAACATCTTCTATTGGTTGCGGCTCTTTTAAAACAATTTTCTTAAGATGATATAATGAAAAAACAATACCGCCTCCCAAAATAAATAACGGTAACATTATTATTATAAGCTGAATCATATAGTCCCCACCTCCCTTTTAATTTCTATAGATGAAATAACAAATACTATTAATCCCAAAACAATTAACACAAGTAATGTTGCTATGTTAATCCTCATATTTACTGCAACACCGACTCTTTCATTCCAATTTGGGCTAAAAAAAGATACTGTATATACAATTATCAATACAAACGTATACGCGATCAATATTGCGCCCATACCTTTTGAAAAAGTTTCATAACGTTGTTCCATAAAATATATTTCCAAAAAAAGCAGAAAACCTGTGCTAAAATTTATAAATAGAATACTCTGATCAGTCCAAAATAATTGTACTATATCAATATGTTGTTTTACTGTTAAAAATGTTCTAAGGCAATTATATACTACTGGTAATGCATTAATCATTATTCCCACAAACCAGTAGTCGACAGAAATTGTTTCCAATTAATTTTTATTCTATTTTTTACTACTTTATGTACCGTACTCATTGTACATCTTCCTAAATTAACAAACTAGCCCGACCAAAAGGTCGGGCATAATCTCTCGCAATTCCTCGGTAGGACTTATGGCACTGCCCCCCTACTGTCTTCGGTAACAACGCATATATTATATTACATTTTTTCTCTATTTGCAAGCCTTTTCAAAAATTCTCCTTGTTGTTTATTTCAAAAATTTTTCTTCACTCCAGTCACATTTGTTTTTCTGACAGCATTGGAAAAGAGCTCTAGTTTAACAGTCCCCGGCAGTTGGCCACTCTGTTATTCGTGGATTGGTTGCCTACAGGCTAATGGTCCGCCGTTGAGTTCTACGATCTAAAAGCGTGGATCACAGTGTTTCATGTGCGCACATAGGGAGGCCGCAGATAACTCAGACCTTACAGTGACCACAGCTCTTTTCTAATACTGTCAGATTGTTTACTTGTTACCTTTGGCAGAAACAGCTGCAGTATGCTGCTTTTTCTGTTTGACTATGATATACATCTACACTACTTTTGTTTCAATATTATCTGTCATCATTCCCCATACAAAGCATGCTAGTTCTCTTGCTATTGCGGCTACTGCCACATTCCTTTTCTTGCCATGTCTTATAAATTTATAGTATCGACTCCGCAATCTCGTATTCGCCTTGTCGGCATACGCTATCACATCTGCCGTATTACCATTTTGTCTTGCCCTCAAATCTTTTGATTTATGTCCAACTGCTCCCTTGCATATTCCACCGGATGCTTCTATCAGCAGTTGTCTCAGATGACTGTTCCCTGCTTTCGTTATTCCCAGGCGGTGTATACTGTCAGAGCTTGAGTTTTCTCCCGGTGCAAGTCCCAGATATGCTGCATATTGGTTCCCTTTTGCAAATCTCTCAAAATCACCGGTTTCAACAATCAAAGATAATGCTGTATGTGTTTTAATTCCAAGGAAACATTCTAACCGCTTTACTTTTTCACGATATTTTATTTGAGCTGCGATTTCTTCGATTCGTTTATCAAATCGCTCAATCTTCGCCTCCTGCTCCTCGTATGAAGCCATATATTCATCCAGTGTTTCCCGATACAGTCTGTTGGTGATTTCCAGTTCTTTTATCCATTTTAAATGTGCCTGTGTCCACTTTCTCCCATCATAGCAGAATCCGTGTCTTATACAGAAAGCATTGATCTGTTGTTTGATTTTCTTCAGTGCCAGTTTATGATCATTTCTCATCCGAAGATATTCCTTCACAGAATCATCTTCTTCTGTCGGAATGTAAACAGCATGATATCCACCATACAATAAACACTGTGCTATCATATGTGCATCTCGCATATCTGTTTTTATTCTTACGCCCTGTTGAGTAAGCATTGTTGTTGGCGCAAGTATTACACATTTTATTCCAGCGGCTGTGAGCTGATTGTAAAGTGAATATCCAAGGCACCCTGCCTCATATCCACACTGGATATCATAATCATGGTTCAATCCAAGCTTTTGCTTTAGATTTTCGATAAACATCAAAATATTTTTATAATCCGATGTCACCTTAATCGTAGCAAATATGCGGTCTTCCTCGCCAATCACCGGCTCCATTGCGCATAATGTGTAATTTGTGGTATGGACATCCATTCCAATTTTTAGTATTCTTTTCATATGAGTGATCTCCTTTTGTATGCGGTAATTCCTGTTACCTTTGTTCTTATCAAACTCTAGTATACAGGTAAACCCACGTTGCTACAAATGTGAGGTCACTTCATATTATCTAAAAAACCTTAGATTTTTTAGAGTAATTATCTCACAAAAACTAGCAAGTGGCATGGTACCGGCTATTTACCATTTACAAGAAATACTATAGCTTTCGCAGATCTCGAACAGCAATACTGGCAAGCTCTTTCCATCTTCATCGACTGCTAAGATCCCAATAAATAGTATATTTATCTTCTATTCTACTACAATAATTTGATTTATTTTTATAGGATTCCTCTGCTCTTCTTAATCTGATATTTTGCCTGATTCGGCCTGATTTGTGCTACAGTCACCAGATGCTGCAAAGCACTGCGCCCTGCAACATCCGGTCATAGATATGATTGATATTAATTATAAGAAATTACATTTTACATCTTTTTCAAAAACTCATCCAAGGATTCGGATCTTGCGGCTAATCTGTGCCATTTCTTCAACGTTTCCAGATCTTTTTCACTTGTGATTCTGTTTCGAAGTTCATCCGGAATCTCGCCCAGATCATTCATTAGTTCTAATAACATTTCTAAAACAGCTTCCGTTTTTCCTTCTGCTA